>NZ_JBTYKD010000148.1:0-13809 GCF_054880495.1 Nostoc sp. | reverse complement strand
GTAGTTTTCGCCCTCACCCTAAATCCCTCTCCCATATCTGGGAGAGGGACTTTGAAATTCTGGCTCCCCGAATCCCAAATCTGGGAGAAGGGGTTGGGGGATGAGGGCAAATCTTTTTGATCACAGAAGAACTACAGGTTTCAAGATAGACGTGGTTTAATTTTAAAAAAATTACGCTAAGTTTAAGAAATCGAGGTCAGGCTTGGTGGAGTGTTAACTTAACTAATTAGTTGTCCTAATGGGCACAAATTATGAAAAGCCTTTCATCTTTGCTTGGTACACGTAAACAAAATAAGGTAGCTCGTTTTGCAGCATCTATCGTAGCAACACTAGCGATGGCTGCGCCAACGTCTTTGACGAACACTGGTAGTATTAATTCTGCCAATGCTACTGCCGTAAACATAACTACTGCAAAAGAAATTACTTCTGCGACTATCCAGCTAAATCAGACCAAACCAAATATTACCCAGTTACAAACTAGCCGGGCTCAATATCAAGCTGCTGGAATTGATGGTTTTGTACTGATTCCCATCGTCGTTGTTGGCGGTTTAGTCATATTTGTCCCCCTATTCTTTGGCGGACTGGTAGTGATCGGCGAGCGGGAAGTCGGCATTGTGGTGAGGAAGTTTACCCTTTCTGGGCGTGGACTCCCCCCCGGAAGTTTGATTGCCCTCAACGGAGAGGCTGGCTTGCAGGCAGATACTTTAGCTCCTGGTTGGCACTGGGGCTATTGGCCTTGGCAGTATTCTGTAAAGAAAGAGTCGGTAATTGTCATTCCTCAAGGGGAAATCGCTTTGATTGTGGCGGCAGATGGAGCATCCAACCCACCAGAGCGGATTTTGGGTAAAATTGTGAGTTGTGACAACTTCCAAGATGCTCGGAAATTCCTCACCCAAGGTGGGGAAAAAGGGCGGCAAATGGGTTTTCTCACGGCTGGTACGTACCGGCTGAATACTGCCCTGTTTAAAGTGATTACAGCCGCAAATGCCACCGCTCATGATATGAGTCCACAACAGTTGCACATTCATGAAATAGCAGCAGAGAAGGTTGGTATTGTTACTACTTTGGATGGTTCATCGATTGCAGCAGGTGAAATCGCTGGACACATCATTACCGGGCATGATAATTTCCAGAATGGTCAAAAATTTATTGATGCTGGGGGACAACGAGGTTTACAAGAACAGGTATTATTATCGGGTTCGTGGAACCTGAACCCTTGGTTGGTAAATATTGAACAAGTACCGATGACTGAAATCCCTATCGGTTATGTGGGTGTGGTGATTTCTTTCGTGGGCAAAGAACACGAAGATGTGAGCGGAGCAGCTTTCACCCACGGGAATTTGGTAAACCAAGGACATAAAGGCGTTTGGGTTGAGCCGTTGTATCCTGGGAAACACCCGCTCAATACTAAGGTAATGAAAATTGAGCTAGTACCGACAACAAATATTGTTTTAAACTTTACTGAAAGAATCACTGGAAAACACGGTTATGATACAAATTTGCAGGCGCTAAAACTGCTATCATTTGATGGTTTCAGCTTTGATTTAGAGATATTCCAAATTATCCACATTGGTGCTTCAGATGCACCGAAAGTGATTTCACGCTTAGGTTCAATGCAAAACGTCATCGATCAGGTTTTGCGTCCAATTGTGGGGAATTATTTCCGCAACTCGGCTCAAGAGTATACTATCTTAGATTTCTTGACTGCGCGAAGTGAGCGCCAAGTTGAAGCCTCCGAATACGTTAAATCTGCCTTGCGTGCTTATGATGTGCAAGCGGTGGATTCGTTGATTGGTTTGATTACGCCACCAGAAGAATTAATGCACACGCTGACAGACCGGAAAATTGCTGAGGAAAAACGCAAAACTTACGAAGTTCAGCAGATGGCGCAAACCCAACGGCAACAACTTGTCCGGGAAACAGCACTGGCTGATATCCAAGAAGAAATGGTGCAATCAGAGCAGAGTGTGCAGATTGCCGATTTGAAAGCCCAAGCCCAAATTAAGCAGGCGAACGGTGAAGCTGAGGGTACAAAACTCCGGGCAATTGCTGAGGCTGAAGGTATTCGTGCCACAGGTAACGCCAAAGCTGAAACTTACCAGGCTGGTGTGGAAGCCTTGGGTTCACATGGTTATACAGCTATGCAGCTAATGCAGATTATCGGCGATCGCAATGTCCGTCTGATTCCAGATGTCTTAGTTAGCGGTAACGGCGCCAATAACGGCTTAGTCGATGGGCTACTATCCCTGATTTTATGGAATCAAACTGGTAAGGGTGAATTGACACCAACGCCTTTGCATACAAAACCAGTAGTTACCAAAGCACAACCTACTTCAGAAAACGGTCTTCCACCTATAATTGTGAATTTTCCAGTGGATAAGTAATAAGCTCAAAGAAACCTCACCCTGATTCTGCTACGCAAAACCTCTCCCTCTCCTTGGTAAGTAGAGGGATGTCTGTCAGGACAGGGTGAAGTTTTTGTTATATTGCTGGCAAGTGGAACTGTGTTATACCATTTCACTAAAACCCTGATACATATAGATTTCGCGTAGGGGCACAGAAAAAGCCCATTGGTGTCAACTTAACCTAGAAGTTAGGCAAGGCATGCTTTCGAGGTTTGACCCTCACAAGAACAGCCCCTCTCCCACTTTTGGGAGAGGGGAGCAAATTCTCTAGTTCCCCGAATCCCAACTTGGGATTCGGGGTTAGGGGATGAGGGCAAAACGTCTTCTCAAAGCAACTTTTTTCTTAAGTTGACACGCATGGGCATTGCCGTGCCCCTACCAAGGTATTTGTATTATAATTAAAGTCAAACAGTATTAGCGGTTTTTCAATAATTTAATAATTTTATTTTTCAATAAACTAATCCAATAAATACATGAGTAAAGAAGAGGAGCAATTACTAAGGCTGGTAGGAAAGAAGCTACTCTAATGTGAGTTATTTCCAACAGATTAATTCCTAGTCCTACAACCATTAGCCCTCCTACACCCGTTAATAATAATAAGCGGGGATCATTTTCTGTATTAGGAAAAATTTGAACCATAAATCCAGCTATTATAGAAATAAAGCCTTGATAAAAAAGAATAACAAAAGCTGAAAAACCCACCCCTATACCTAAGCTACTACTAAGAGCTATCGCTGCTAAACCATCGATTGTAGCTTTGAGTAGTAGTAAACTATTATTTCCAGTTAAACCATTGTTGAGACTGCCAATTACAGCTAGTGGCCCTATACAAAATAATAAACTTCCAGCAACAAAACCCTCTGTAAAATTTCCATTTCCTTGAGAATATAGTTTCAACAAGTCTCCGATAAAATGAAGTTTCCCTTCAATTTGTAGCCAATCTCCTAAAACACCTCCTAATACAATAGCGAGTAAGCCTAACACTACTCCATCAATCCGACTATTTTGAACTTGAGCAAGATTATTAGTCATTCGTGACCCAATGAAAAGAGTCATTAATGCTACGCCTTGTGTTATGGTAATCTGCATTTGTAAGGAAAAACTATTCTTTAGAAGAATACCAACACTTGTACCGAAAACAACACTGATAGCATTTATCCAAATACCATTTGTCTTAGACCAGAAGTTGAGTGTCATAATTTTTATAGATGTAATCAGAATTTATATTGTGAGTGTCCTGTGGGCAAAGAAATTTTGCTGTTACAAGAACGTTATCGTTTAATGAAGCAGATTGGTAAAGGTGGATTCTGTAAAACCTTCCTCGCTGTAGATGAGGGTCAGTTTCCGCCAGTTCCTTGCGTCGTTCAAGAATTATCACCAGAATCCGAAACATTTAAAACTTTTCAGCAAAAGGCGCAACAGCTAGAAGAATTAGGAAAGCACCCCCAAATTCCGGCTTTGTTGGCTTATTTTCAGCAGAACGGGCATTTTTATTTAGTGGAGGAGTTTATTGCAGGCACTAATTTAGCTCAGGTGGTTGAAGAGGAGGGCGCTTTTAACGAAGCTCAGATTTGGCAACTTTTAGAAGATGTGTTGCCAGTTTTTCAGTTGATTAGCGATCGCAACATCATCCACCGCGATATTAAACCCCAGAATATCATTCGTAGATTCCCAATTACCAAGAAGGGGGATTTAGTCATAGTCGATTTTACCACTACGAAAATCGTTACAGAAATTGATCGGCTAACATCGGAAACCAGTATCGGCAGTCCAGAATACGCCGCACCAGAACAAGCGAGGGGAAAAGCCGTTTTTGCTAGTGATTTATATAGCTTAGGTGTAACTTGTATTTACTTACTTACCCAGATTCCGCCCTTTGATTTATTTGATATTGCAAATGATTGTTGGGTTTGGCAACAATATCTTACTACAAAGGTAAGCGATCGCTTGGCGCAAATCCTCGACAAGCTGCTGCAAAATGCTGTTAACCGTCGCTATCAATCGGCTGATGAAGTTATGCAAGCAATAGGTATGGAATGTAAAACCCAAAATCTCAAAATTCCCAATCTTCCTTGGCAATGCTTCCATACCCTAACTGGGCATTCTGGGACATTAAGTAGTGTGAACGCTCTTGCCATCAGTCCTGACAGTAATACTTTGGCCAGTGGTAGTGATGATAAAATCGTCCAATTGTGGGATTTAAAAACCCAAAAAGTTTTAGCTAGCTTATTAGGACATTCCCAAGCTGTAAAATCAGTTACCTTCAGTCCTGATGGTCAAATTCTGGCAACTGCTAGCGACGATAAAACGATCAAATTGTGGCAGGTTGAGACATTAGAGGAAATCTGCACCCTATTGGGACACTCACACGCTGTCAAATCAGTTGTCTTCAGTCCAGATGGGCAGATTCTCGCTAGTGGTAGCTGGGATAAAACAATCAAACTCTGGGATGTAAATAGTGGCAGAGAAATTTGCAGCATAACTGGACACCAATTACAAGTAAATGCAGTGGCATTTAGTCCCCAAGGACAGGTTTTAGCCAGCGCTAGTTATGACAGAACAATTCGCTTGTGGCAGATATCTGCATTAGAAGATTTTCAGAGAGAACTTCAAAACCGTCCATGCTATAGCTTGTTAAGCACCCTTTCGGGTCATGCATGGGCGGTTTTGACAGTCGCTTTTAGTCCCGATGGTCAAATTTTGGCGACGGGTAGTGATGACAACACTATTAAATTGTGGGAGGTAAACACTGGTCAGCTAATTTGCACACTTGTAGGCCATTCTTGGTCAGTGGTGGCTGTGGCTTTTACTGCCGATGGTGAAACGCTCCTAAGTGCAAGTTGCGACAAAACAGTTAAACTTTGGAGGGTAAGCACAGCAGAAGAGATTGTTACTCTCTCTGGTCATGTAGACTCAGTATCTGCTGTTGCTGTGAGCAAAGTTAGACAATTAATTGCAAGTGGCAGCCGGGACAAGACTATCAAACTGTGGCAGCTTGTAGAATAGCGCGTAGGCGTAGCCCGTCGTAGACATCGCTAATCTTGTTGTATCAAGCGCTACCTGTGAAGGCAACTTCTGGAAATTTTAACTGAGCTTCTGCCATTGGACGGTTTCTGCCTTCCTCTTGCCAGTAGTTAATCACTTCTGTCGCTTTATTAAGCAACTCGACACGATCCAGGTCAGCAATCCAATGTTTGGATTCTAGTTCCTTTTTTAACTCTTCCCAGGCATCATTTCGGGGCCAGAAAAAGTACTTCGTTAAAGGACTTGTGCCTTTGCCGACAATTTGATCGACTGCTAGAGCAACGTTTTCGTCTAACCACAGAATTTTCAAAATAAACTTGGTCAATCACACCTCCGGGAATTTCCAGGCATTACTTAACTAGGATAGCGATCGTTTATTCTAACGCAATACTCTATCAAATGACCAAACATTGATTGAGAATCAGCTAGCATAAGGTTTAGTCGGCGCTAACTAAGATGCTTATGACTGCCCAACTGCCCCAATCTCAAACAACATCTGGTTCTTCTTTGTATGAGCAAGACTTTTACCTGTGGATTCAAACCACCGCAGAACTGCTCAAACAAGGTCGGCTCACAGAACTGGATTTAGAGAATTTGATTGATGAAATTGAAACAATGGGCAGAAGTGAAAAGAAAGCACTCAGAAGCAATTTGGAAGTCGTGCTAATGCATCTATTGAAGTATAAATATCAAGCCGAGAAGCGTGGTAGTTGGCGAGCCACAATTCGGGAGCATCGCAAACGTCTCAGACAAGCTTTAGAAGAAAGTCTTAGCCTAAAACCCTATTTTGATCAGGTTTTCGGGCTGTGTTATGACGAGGCTAGGCTCTTAGCTGCCGATGAAACTGAATTGAATGTGGCTATCTTCCCCGAACAATCTCCTTTTACGCCAGAGCAAGCCCTCAAACCCGATTTTTTACCTGAGTTATAACTCTGGCGTTGCGGTTTGATTGAGATATCATTTTTAGCTAACCCTATTACCAGACTCACTCTTAAGTTTCAGGACTTACGCAAATAATAGCCAAAACCCTGATTTTCCTCTTAGGGCCAATTCACCACGACCGGGAAATAAAAGTAAGCCTGTCTCAAAATTCCGAATTTCAAGACAACGAATAGGATAAAAATGTCTAGTAATAGTTACTATCTATTACTATAATACGTTCAGAGAAGGACAGATGAGGAGGTTAAAAAATGTCAGGTAGTTACTCTCTGGGGGAACATTTCGACAATTTCATCAAGGCGCAGGTTGCATCTGGACGCTACAACAATGAGAGCGAAGTGGTGCGGGATGCCTTGCGACAAGCAGAACAGCGGGAAGCAAAATTAGCTGTTTTACGTAAGCATGTGGCTCATGCCATTGAACAAGGTGGAAACTATAGCGATGATGATATTGATGCCATTCTGGCGGCGGATGCGTAGTACACCATGTATGAATTACGCTATCTGGAGCAAGCTAAAATCGACCTTATTCGTATAAAACGCTATATTTGCAGAGAAAGCGGCAGCAATGAAGTTGCGCTCAAATATACGGATAAGTTACGGGAACAATGTCGGAAACTTGCAGAGCTACCCGGCACTATGGGAAGGGCAAGACCTGAATTAATGGCAGGAGTGCGAAGTTTTCCACATCATAATTATATTATTCTGTTCAGGTATAGCGATTCTTTGATTGAAATTATTTCGATTATTGAGGGGCACAGGGACATAGAAGAATTATTCAGGCAATGAAGCGAGAGGATGCGACATCAAATTCTGCAATACGCCTATTAATTCATATCCAATATATCGGAAATTATAACTCCCGGTTCGCCCATTTTTTTGAGCGCCGCGTTCTTAAATTATACCGTTGGTGGGATTAATATCTGGAACACAACACCAAAGCAAAACCCCGTGCTACAAGAGATGCTACGGGGTGCTATGGTAATTATGGTGGCGGTCGATTGATTGAATACGACGGGCTGAGGATGTTTTTAAGCCATTCTCACTTGATGATTTCATCACCACCAATTAAACCACATTTTAGCAATAAGATTGACTGCCTTACCAACAATAGTTTTATCGACTGAAGAACCTGTGGTTTTTCCAAAATCTTTTCCTTCGAGTCCTGCTATATATTCTCCGATTTGTTCTCCTAATGCCTCAAAAAAACCTCTTTTGGCTTCCTCTTTAGCTTTCTCTGAACGATTTTCCTTTTTTACAGAATCCACAAACGTTACCTTTTTCTCTTTGGGGATTGCATAGGTAATTGTATCCACAAGCGTTATCAAGTTATATTTTTCATCACAGGAGACAGGAATAACGGCTTTGCTATCAATACCAAACTTTTGAGCAACAACCTTCACCTTTGCATCAATGTTTTCTTGCTGTTGATGCCCAGGAATACAGTTTTTAACATCCCATTCCCTGAAGGGTTCAACCTTATCAACTTGGTTCAACACAATGATAAAAGGCTTACCTTGTTTCAAGTGAGGCTTAACGACATTGTGATAAAACTCTTCATCAGAACTAAAAGCTCTGTCATCTGCTTTGAGAACCCACAAAACTAGGTCTAATTCTGGTAACTGTTTAGAATATAAATCCTTATATTCGATATCTCGCTCTTGACTTTCACCTACACCAGGTAAATCAACTAGTTTGATATTTCCTGAACCCACACTTACTGGATATTCCTGAGCTTCTCGTGTACAACTCTCAACGTGACTGACAGGAGCAACTTCTTCCCCAAAAAGAGCGTTGCAGAGGCTTGACTTACCTACACCCGTCTTACCGAGAATGCCTATTTTTGGCTCATAATTAAACGTTTGTAAAATAAAAGATTTGATTTTTTCTGCTTGTCCTGGCAGTAGTTGGTTAAGGTGATTGAATGCGCCTAATAGATTTTCCTGCATATTTATCATGAAGTACACCATCTTAGAGAAGGACTAAGTGTATTATTCCCAAAAATGTATCTTCATTATCACAAACCATATATTTAGATACAGATGTCGTTTAATGGGCGATTGCTAATCCTGTGCTACTACCTCCATCACAGGGATGTCGGGAAATATGCTATAGATGAAAAAACTCTAAAGCTGATACAAACAAGCCTATTTACTATTGTGATAATCCTATAAAAGAAAATTCCCCACCCTGATGGCTATAGGGAATTTTCATACACACACAGATATACGATTTTTGGTGCTGCGGTGGGATAAGTGGCTACTCCTCATCCTTAGAATTATTTATCAACTCCCGTAAGCGCTTTATGTTGTCAGTCTTGACCAATCGTAGCTCTAAAATTTCTTTAGTGTACAATTTCCCGTTTCGGCACAGTGATGCCTACAGTAATCAACCGGATTTAATATAAGACATTACTGCGCTAAACTACTGTTTAGGAATGTATAAATAATTGCGAATTATATTATTTAATGAATAACAATTTTAATACTGGAAAAGAAGTTGAACAATGGAGAAATTTCAGATACAATAATCAAGACTACGATTTATCACATCTTAATGAACACTGGGCTGAATATCTTGACGACAAAGACGAAAATAATCCGATCCTATACAAGTTTATAGTAACCTATGGCTTACACTGCTTTACCAAAGAATCAAATGAGCTTTCCAGCGACGAATCACAATTATTGATGTACCACGCACCAAATGAGTCCAGACAATTCAATTTTGATAGATATGAACTCTCAAAGCAGTTACCTAGCATTATCAAGTCACTATCTAAGAAGACAACGTTAGTCTGCCACGCTGGGAATGGGAACTATGCGACCGTTAAAGTTTTGGATTCAAACGGTATTGAGGTTGATTATTATGTTGTTTTAGTATTTAAAAAACCCAAAAAAAAGCTTAGATTACATATTGTGAGTGCCTACCCTAAATATGAAGGTATAGGTAAAGTAATTAAAGTAGGCTTTTTCGTGATAGCCAAAAACTTATTGAATAATCGGAAATTACCGAGTCGATAAATAACAAAGGCTCCTAAAGGAGCCTTCGCCAAAAAATAAATTTTTGGTATTCAGAACGTCTTTACCGGAATTCCTCGACCTTAAAGGTAACGGGATGTCATGTTTGGGACATGTCTGCTGCATCCTATGTATCTTACATATCTCCAAAAAACACGTATCAGCCCAAGTTTTACAAGGGTTGTAGATTCATTTTTGGATATGTCTATATTATAGTCTATAGTTCTAATTCGGTCAAGTCCAATGGCACTAATAAAAGCTTTAAGCCATCCAGAATAAGATTACAGCCAAATGGCACGCTTGTAACACTAATTCGCGTGTGCGATCGCTCTTAAGTGGGAAATAAGGATCTTGAAAATTTGCTACTCCTAAATCGTTAAAAGCCAAATCTCCATTTTCGCCAACACCGACACAGCACAAGTCAATTGGTTGTGCTTGCAGTAGTTTAGTGTAGCGATATCGATTTGATGATGTATCAAAAAAAGTCTTACATCAGGTTATGTAAATTGATTTTTTATGGTTTGTGAGAAATCCGGGTTTTGTTCAACTGACTGTAATAACTGTTCCCACACTCTCATTCGCTAATCTATCCACCGCACATACAGCATAAGTTCCCGCTTGTTGGACAGTTGCGAAGGTTGTACCAGCAGACAAAATTCGCCCAATTGTCCAAGTATCGCCACTCTGCCGATAAAGTGTCCAGGAACGAACTGGCTGATTATCTCCAGGCTGCCAACTCAGTTTGCGGTTATTAACTTGTAATCCAATGGGTGGAGGGG
Source organism: Nostoc sp. (assembly GCF_054880495.1). Taxonomy (NCBI): domain Bacteria; kingdom Bacillati; phylum Cyanobacteriota; class Cyanophyceae; order Nostocales; family Nostocaceae; genus Nostoc; species Nostoc sp. Next base: position 3,643 of record NZ_JBTYKD010000148.1, on the reverse strand, counting down.
GTGGTGTTGTATTCTGCCAAGGTAATGTTGGCGGTAACGCAGGTTTGTTATAAAGCAGACTTTGGAATTTATCAGCAATGCCCTGACTATTTTGCGTCAAAACACCGAGATTAAAGAAGATATTCCCCAGTGACAACTGTCCAGCTTGACTACGACTAATTTTCACCTGCTTTTCAATCTCATCAGTGTCCCGACTCTTGTTGCTTGGTTCTGTGAGATTGTTCCCAGCGTAAATGTGTCTTTGCTTTGTGTTTACCTGTGTCCACCACTTTAGCAACGCCGAATAACTTTGTTGGGTTTGATCTGTGCGCCAGTAAAGTTGAGGAGCAATATAATCAATCCAGCCTTCTTCTAACCATTTCTTAGAGTCAGCATACAGCACGTTGTAAGCATCCAACCCAGTAATACCAGCCGGTTGTCCGGGGCGATAAATCCCAAAGGGACTAATACCAAATTTAACGTCAGGTTTGGTTGCTTTAATTCCCTGCCAAAGGCGCTGTACCATTTTGTTAACATTATCCCGTCGCCAGTCGCCAAGGCTGAGTGTACCACCGGTTGCTTTATATGCAGCGTAGGTTTTGTTATCGGGAAAAGACTGTCCCTCGATGGGATATGGATAGAAATAATCATCTAAGTGAATGCCATCAACATTGTAGCGCTTCACTACGTCGATAATTACGTTGTAAACTCTGTCCTGAACTATTTTCAATCCTGGGTCCATCCAGCGTTGAGTTTTCCATAAATAAACGCTTTCGGGATTGGTAGCTGCTATGTGGGGACGGACAGTTTTGGCTGGGTCGGTGGAAGTGCTGGCGCGGTAGGGGTTAAACCAAGCATGGAGTTCAATATTGCGCTTGTGACATTCTGCGATCGCAAACGCTAAAGGATCATAAAATGGTTCTGGTGCTTTACCCTGAGTTCCGGTAATCCAAGCACTCCAAGGCTCTAATTGGGATTCATACAAAGCGTCTCCCTCCGGTCGCACCTGGAAGATTAGGGCATTGAAGTTTAGCGCTTGTAATTTAGTAATAATCTCGGTGAGTTCAGCTTTTTGTTGGTCAACAGAAAGTCCCGCTTTGGAAGGCCAATCACCATTCCACACAGATACTACCCACGCCCCCCGGAATTCCCGGTTATGATTTACCCTAACACTACCGACAGGTGTGGGTGTTGGCGTTGGTATCGGTGTTGGTGTCGGTATTGGCGGCTGTACTAGGTAACTAGAGGCAATTTTTTCTGCCTGACCTAAATACACCAAAGCTTGATAAATAATCACTGCCACATCTGCGCGGGTAACTGCAAGATTGGGATTAAGTAATTTCACATTTGGGAAACTAACCACCAATCCAGCACTGGTGGCAATAGCTATGTGATTTCTACTATATCCAGGAATCTGGACAGAATCTTGATAAATTTGTGGGAGTGCTGAGAGGAGATTAGGTTTTACCTTGGTGGCAATTTCTAAGCCTGCTACCAAGGAAACTAAGACTTCCGCTTTAGTAATTCGGTTAGCGGAACGGAAGGTATTATCAGGAAATCCGCTAATAAATGCTTTTTCGTAAGCTGCTTGAATAGCACCTGCTGCCCAATAAGTAGTGGGTACATCAACAAAGGGGACATATTGCCGCTTCTGGGAAATTGTGGGAAATGCGTTGGCAATGATGGCGGCAAACTCAGCGCGGGTGAGTGAGTTATCGGGACGATAGGTGCTGTTAGGCAACCCACTGACAATACCACGTTGGGCTAAGGCTGTAATAAATAAGCGTGCCCAATGGTTTTGAATATCCGAGAAGCGAGTAGCAATAGATATCATTGTTGATTGCAGCTAGCTGGCCTTGATTTTAATTCCTTAGTTAATTTAGCAATTTTGTTGGCTCCGGCGTAGCCAGGCGTAGGCATCGCTACTGCAATCTCTTGTAAACATTTCACTCTTGAAGTTTGGGCATGGGGCATTGGTAATTGCTTTTTTCTATTCCCCACTTCCCACTCCCTTCTACTAATTGGCTTTTGCAGTTTGGTCAGCAGGATTCAAGATAGAACGCGCATTCAATGACAGCATTACGCGTGAAACGCCGGTGAAAATAATACTGACACCAAGTAGTGTCCCCAGCAACCAGGGCGCATTGAAGGGCCACTGAAACCAAATCATTGCGCCTAAGACTAGCGTAATAATGCCATCACCTAGTATCCATGTCCAGTTTGCTTGTGGGCGTAATTGGAATGCCAGAATTAACTCAAACGTGCCTTCAGTCAGCAAAAAGGTGCCAAGCAATAGAGTTAGTGTGAGAACACCTGTATAAGGGTAAACAAACAGCATTATACCCGTTGCAATATAGAGTCCGCTCAATAGAAGTTTCCAAATAAAACCGCCTTGGTGACGGGTTTGAGTGGCATAAACTAGCTTTGTAAATCCGGCAAAAATCAAAATCGCTGCAATCCAAGTTTCGGTGAATAGAGTAGTGAAATTAGGCGCTGCGATCGCGATCAGCCCCAAAATACTCAGGAGAACACCAGTTATCAGTGACCCATTAACATTTTTGTTAATATCTTTAGAAACATCCGTTGTCATACAAATCTTTTCCCTATTCTTAGACTCAACTCTACATTTAGATTAGAGAATTTCTAGTTAAGAGGGTATGAACCCTAAGATAGACTCATCAGTATTAACTTAATCTCACCTGAGAGTAAGAATATAGGACTTACGCAAAAGTACACGCGGTAGGGGCAATACCCTGCGGGAAGCTAAAGCTACATGAATTGCCCCTACCTGAAAATAAGGGTTTCGGCTATTGTTTGCGTAAGTCCTGGAATACTCTAGTACAGAACGGCGTAAATAAGCCAAGCATTAGATAGCCAAAACTTTACCATTATATGTCCACTTAAACCACGTCTATCTTGAAACCTGTAGTTCTTCTGTGATCAAAAGGATTTGCCCTCATCCCCCAACCCCTTCTCCCAGATTTTGGATTCGGGGAGCCAGAATTTCAAAGTCCCTCTCCCAGATATAGGAGAGGGATTTAGAGTGAGGGCGAAAACTACGGTTCTCAACTTAGATGAGGTTTAAAAGGTTTAGCCATTGTTTGATTAAAGTAGTCGATAAATTCAAGAATTCGAGTTTTGAGATCATCCTGACTTTTGAAGCTGGCTCTTCTTAATAACTTACGAACTAAAATACTGAACCAAATTTCAATTTAGTTGAGCCGAGAAAAATGTTTTGGGGTGTAATGGAAAACGATTTTATGTGTTGGATCTTTCAAAAAAGCAGTACGAGATTTCATGGATTTGTTTATCAACTGTTGTAGTTCTGAGCGTAGGCGTAGCCCGCCGCAGGCATCACTCTCGTTCAAATTTAATACTTTTGGAGCTAATCAAGCCATGCTACCTTCCCTTGTTTTCAGCCGAAACTGCTTTGACTCTACTTTCTTAGTTTCTCACAATAATGGTTGGTTTCTTTCCGCCGTGCTGTACTAAGTAAGTGATGTCTACGATGGTTACTGAGCTTGCCGTTCGCGGAGCGTCTCGTAGAGAAGTACGGGCTGTTCGGTGACGCAGGTGCAATCCAAATTTGTCCCGACAAGCTAGATTGACGCAAAAACGATACTATGCTGATGGGTACTCCCACCCAAAAAAGAAACTGTCCCAA
>NZ_JBTYKD010000147.1:0-2317 GCF_054880495.1 Nostoc sp. | reverse complement strand
CCCTATCCTGATGACTGGGTACCCGACCGTGCTGATGTTGACCACAATGTGACAATAGTTGGTGGTAGTGGTACAGGTATTACCTTTGCCTTTGCACTGCGACGGGCTGGTATTGGCCGGGTGACAATTATCGATGAGGCCGAAGATGAAGCCCATGCTGGTATATGGCTAAATCGGGCGCGGATGAACAAGCTACGCACGCCCAAGAATCTGCCAGGGCCGGAATTGGGTATTCAGGGGTTGTCATTTCAGGCTTGGTATGAGGCGCGACATGGTGCTGAGGCTTACGCGGCGATTGACCGCATTCCTCGCTTGCTGTGGGTTGAATACCTCAGTTGGTATCGGCAGTTTCTAGAAATTCCAGTGCGTTACCAAACGAAGCTGGTGCGGATTGAGCCTGCTGAAGGTTTCTTTCGCCTGCATCTAGAAGTGAACGGTATCCCCCAGGTGGAAACTACCCGCAAAATTATTCTGGGCAATGGTTTTGTCGGTGCTGGTGGCCCATACGTGCCATCAGTGTTGGCTGCTTTACCACGCATTTTATACGCACATACCGCCGATGCCATCGACTTCAATGCACTGCGAGGCAAAACTGTAGCGGTGCTGGGATCTGCGGCCTCGGCCTTCGATGCTGCTGGGGTAGCCCTGGAATCGGGAGCCAAAGCAGTACACTTGTTCTCACGACGGTCAGAGATCGCATCACTGCCAGTAATTCGCGTGCGTGGTTATCCTGGTGCTTACAACAGCTATTACCAAATACCTGATGCGGCTCGCTGGTTCCAGGCTTGGCGTTATCGTCAGTTCGGCTCCACACCACCAACCGACGCAATTGAACGGGCGATCGCATTCCCGAACTTCCACCTGCACCTATCCGCAACCTGGAGATCAGCACACGAGGAAGGCAGCAGTATCGTCGCACAGGTGAACGACGATGTTTTCGAGTTCGATTTGGCGATCGCTGGTACTGGCTACTTCGTTGATCCGGCGGCGCGGCCTGAACTTGCCGACTTTGCCCATCATATTGCTCAGTGGAGCGATCGCTACGAACCACCAGCCAATCAGCGCGACGAAGAATTAAGTGTTTATCCTTACCTTGGTAGCGCCCATGAATACCAAGAAAAAGTCCCCGGTAGCGCACCTTACCTGAAGGATATCCATGTTTTCAACCCATCTGGCTTCGTCAGTTTTGGACTGCCAATTGGTGACATACCCAGCATCCGACGCGACGTACCAGCAGTGGTAGGACGTATTAGCCATGACTTGTTCTTTGCTGATTGGACGCTGCATGAAGCCCGTATTACCAGCGACAACGTTGCACCAGATTTCGATACCTCGCTCTATGCAGATGCAGTATGGAAACAGAAAGTGCCAGTTAGTTGAATCTAGTAGTCTGTTAACCGGGAGCAATGCCAATACGTTTCGGATAAGACTCGATCCCCCCAACCCCCAAACTTCCCCAAACTTTAGGAGTCACAACTATGTCTGTCGAACACCGCTCTTTTAACACCAGCAATGGTTCCTTGCCTTATCTCCTCTCGACTATCTCAGACACTATTAAGCAACCCGCGCCCCTAGTATTGTTTCTACACGGCGCACGCGATCGCGGTACAGATATAAATGTGCTGCTGAAATGGGGTTTACCTCGTTTCGTGGATTCGTCCAGTTCCTTACCTTATATCTTTGCCGCCCCCCAGTTGCCTGAAGGACAAACCTGGGTAGACCGAGAGTTGGATGTGATTGCTTTGCTCGATGATCTCATCGCCTCCCAACCCATCGATCCGTCCCGGATAATTTTATCTGGGTTCAGCTTAGGTACAGCTGGAGCATGGCATATCACCGCTTCTCACCCTCGTCGCTTCGCTGGTCTGGTAGCAGTATCAGGGCGTGTACCCAAGACATTAGAAGCAACCCAACTAGCTGCACTAAAGGAAATTCCCATCCAAATATTCCAAGGTGGCAAGGACGAAAAACTACCGATTGAAGATACACAGCAGATTGTCGATAGCTTGCGCGGACTGGGGGGAACAGTAGATTTTACTGTACTGCCTGAAGGCGATCATTTTATTGCTGATGAAGTTTACAGTGACCCGAAATTACAACAATGGCTGATTTTACAGAGTCGTCGCACTTCTGTAACTGTCTGATATGAAATATATAGAATTATGAACATCATGCTTAATTCCAAGTTACAGCAGTTTTCATCTATTTGAACCACATCTGTCGTAGGGGCACAGAAAAAGCTCATTGGTGTCAACTTAACGTAGAAGTTAGGCAAGGCATGCTTTCGAGGTTTCACCCTCACAAGAACAGCCCCTCT
>NZ_JBTYKD010000146.1:0-17449 GCF_054880495.1 Nostoc sp. | reverse complement strand
TCAAGCTATGGCTGACGCTGTAAATTATATTACCGAAGATGATGCCTTCGGTTGGTTCAACCACTGTGGTCTATTTACCTGAAAATTGCTGTAAAAGACGGCAAACAGGTGCAGGACAGTCATCCATCAGGAATCAGGCAATCCATAGAAGGTTCGCTGAAATGCTTAAAGACCGACGTGATTGATTTGTACTACCAGCACCGCGTCGATACCCAAGTGCCGATCGAAGACGTAGCCGGAACCATGAAAGATTTGATCGGTGAAGGCAAAATCAAACATTGGGGGCTTTCAGAAGCAGGTGTACAGACCGTGCGCCGGGCGCACGCAGTCCAACCGGTAACTGCCGTTGAGAGTGAGTACTCCCTGTGGTGGCGGCATCCGGAAGAAGCTTTGCTGCCTGCCCTGGAAGAACTGGGAATCGGTTTTGTGCCGTTTAGTCCTTTGGGTAAAGGCTTCCTGACAGGCAGTATCAGCAAGGATGCAAAATTCGACAAATCCGACTTCCGCAGTATTGTTCCTCGGTTTACGCCGGAAGCTCTCGATGCCAACCAGTCCTTGGTGGATCTGTTAAGAAAGGTCGCGGAACAGAGGCAAGCCACAGCAGCGCAAATAGCACTGTCCTGGCTGCTAGCGCAAAAACCGTGGATTGTGCCCATTCCCGGCACGACCAAATTGAGCCGCCTAGAAGAAAATCTTGGGGCAGCAGATATTGAACTGACACAGGACGAATTAAAGAGCATCGACGCGGCATTGGCGCAAATCCCAGTGGAAGGCGATCGCTATCCAGAAGAGTTGGAAAAGCGAACGGGATTATAGACGGAATCGCTGGACAGAGAACTGTGACTCAAAGAAGGAGGTGCGTATGACAAATACACCGCAGAAGGACTCTGTGAGGATAAGTGAAGCGGCACATAAAAACCATGAGGAACTGTTTCCAAACCACAAATCGACCCTGAAAGTAACCGACCCTGAACTGATCGAAGTCTTTGACAACTTCGCCTTCGACGAAGTAATTGCTCTCAGCAAGCTGGATACAAAGACAAGGGTCATGCTGATTCTGGCATCTATCATCGGCAGCCAGGCAGTAAGTGAATACAGGGTTATGGTGGATGCTGCGCTCAATGTCGGAGTAACGCCGATTGAAATCAAGGAGATCCTGTATCAGTCGGTACCCTACGTGGGTATGGCGAAAGCATTTGATTTCGTCCATGCCACTAATGAAGTGATGTCCAACAGGGGCATTCAATTACCTTTAGAAGGGCAATCGACCACCAACCCGGAAACACGCTATGACAAAGGGCTGGCAATACAGAAAGCTGTGTTCGGCGAGACAATCGATCAAATGTACGAGCGATCGCCCAAAGACCAGCTGCACATTCAAAGGTTTCTGTCTGCCAATTGCTTTGGCGATTATTACACCCGCAATGGCGTAGACATCAAAGTAAGGGAGATGATCACACTGTCTATCCTCATTGCTCTGGGCGGGGTTGAATCACAGATAAAGGGGCATATTCAAGCCAATCTGAATGTCGGAAACGGCAAAGACATACTGCTGGATCTGATTACACAATTGTTGCCTTGGGTGGGATATCCCCGAACACTGAATGCTTTGCAATGCTTGAATGAAGTCGTGAATAAACCCAACTCTTAATGACGTTACTCCTCTCTTCAACACCGGCTTCATGCAAGACATCTTCATTCAATATATTTGCCTGATCTTGATCATTCTCGGATTGGTCATGATTGCGAATAAGCTGCGACTGGCTTATCCTATCGTGCTTGTACTGGGCGGACTCGCGCTGAGTTTCATCGCTCCGTTTTCAAATATCACCATTAACCCAGAGTTAGTTTTCCTGATCTTTCTTCCACCCTTGCTGTATGAAGCGGCGTGGCAAGTCTCGTGGAAAGAATTCTGGAAATGGCGAGGGCTAATCATCGGGTTTGCTTTTCCAATCGTCATCTTAACGTCATGCGTAATTGCAGTGGTCTCCAGTGCGCTCATTCCCGGTTTTACTCTAGCGATGGGCTTTCTGTTGGGTGGCATTATCTCACCGCCTGATGCCGTTTCTGCGACGACGATCATGCGGCGGGTGAACGTGCCGAAATCCCTGGTCAGTCTGATTGAAGGCGAAAGCTTGCTTAACGATGCCTCGTCGCTGATTGTGTTTCGTTTCGCGTTGGTGGCAGTTCTCACCGGACAGTTTCAATTTCAAGCAGCAGCTGTCAACTTCGTTTTCGTGATTTTAACGGGAATCGCGATCGGTCTTGTTGTGGGATTGATTTTCTATGGCATTCATCGTTTATTACCCACAACGTCCAGCATCGAAATTGTCCTAACCCTGGTTACGCCTTACTGTATGTATTATGCTGCTGAACACTTTCACTGTTCAGGCGTGCTAGCGGTCGTTAGTGGTGGATTGCTCTTATCCAGCAAGCGCGATCGTTTTCTGAATTACCAAAGCCGGATTGAAAGCGTAAATGTATGGGCGAATCTGGTCTTTGTCTTGAACGGGCTGATTTTTTTGCTCATCGGACTCGAATTGCCGTTTGTCGTCCGGCAGCTTGGAAACATTAGTTTAGGCAGTGCCGTTGGGTATGGATTAATCATCGCGATCGTGCTGATCGGAACAAGGCTGCTTTGCACACTAGGAACTTCTGTTTTGATGAGAGTCATGAGCCGCTTTATCACGGTGTCAGACCCGAATCCAGGATGGAGAGGCCCGCTGATTTTCGGTTGGGTGGGAATGCGCGGTGTGGTATCGCTGGCATCCGCACTTTCCGTCCCGCTCCTCACTCAAGCCGGACAGCCATTTCCCTACCGTGAGCTAATTCTCTTCATCACGTTTATCGTCATTCTCATCACCCTAGTTTTTCAAGGGTTAACGCTTCCCTGGCTGATCCGCACAGTAAACCTCAGAGATAGGTTCACCCTCATTCCTGAACAACACCAGCAGATCATCATTCAAAAGAAATTAGCACTGGCTTCGCTTCGATTTTTGGAAGAAAAATACAGCGAAGAGCGGGCGCGAAACGAACACTTGGATAATCTGTTCTCGAAGCTTGAAATCGATCTGAAGGTTTTTGATCGCGAACTCTCTGAATCAAATCTCGCTTGGCAAAACTCATTAAAAGACTATCAATCCATTTACCTGGAAGTGCTGGAGCGACGACGAGATTTACTGAACAAAATGAATCGCCGTGCCGAGTTTGATGAAGCGTTGCTCAGAAAGTATCTTTTATTGACCGACGTGGAAGAATTCAGAGTCCGGGAGATAGGTGCACAAGAATCCGGCACCGAGTGAGAGGAAACGATCAACGGTAAACAATATCAGTTATACATCAAAGGAAAAAAACAATGCAAACGCGCAAACTGGGGAACAGCAACTTAGAAGTCTCGGCGATCGGTTTGGGCTGTATGGGAATGAGCTTTTCTTATGGCCCACCCAAAGACATACAGGAAATGACCGCCCTTTTGGGGGCCGCCATCGAACGCGGTGTTACATTCTTTGACACCGCCGAGGTCTACGGCCCGTTCACCAACGAAGAACTTGTGGGCGAAGCCCTCGCTCCCTTCCGTGGGCAAGTGGTCATTGCCACCAAATTCGGGTTCGACCTGAGTCCTAATTCTGATCCCCGTGGGATGAAGGGTGCGCCAGGATTGGATAGCCGACCGGAGCGCATCAAGCAGGCTGTAGAAGGTTCGCTCAAGCGACTCAAGGTCGAGACAATCGACTTGCTCTATCAGCACCGAGTTGACCCGAACGTGCCAATCGAAGACGTGGCAGGAGCGGTGAAGGAACTGATTGAGGAAGGTAAGGTGAAGCACTTTGGACTCTCGGAAGCAGGAGTGCAAACGATCCGTCGCGCGCACGCAGTTCAGCCGATCACGGCTCTCCAGAGCGAATACTCGCTGTGGACGAGGACTCCTGAGCAGGAAGTAATACCGACCCTTGAGGAACTCGGAATCGGTTTTGTCCCGTACAGTCCGTTGGGTAGGGGTTTTCTCACGGGCAAGATCGACGAAAATGCGACCTTCGACAGTTCCGACTACCGCAGCACACTGCCTCGCTTCACGCCGGAGGCTCTCAAGGCAAATCAGGCCCTGATTAATCTGCTTGGCAGCATTGCAGAACAGAAGCAGGCGACACCTGCTCAAATTGCGATCGCCTGGCTGCTGGCCCAGAAGCCGTGGATTGTTCCGATCCCAGGCACGACGAAACTGCATCGCTTGGATGAAAACATCGGGGCAGTCTCAGTTGAACTCACGCCCGACGATCTGCGTGACATCGATGACGCCGCCTCCAAGATCGCGGTGCAAGGGGCTCGGTATCCCGAAAAGCTGGAGCAAATGACCGGTCGTTGAGCGGCAAAAAATGTGTTCTCTGGTTGCATTCCTTAGCTCACTAAGTAAGGCAACACGTGCAAGACAGATAGCTGGCAGCGATAGACGAGGGAGAAACGAGATCCTGTTCCGACCCACGAGCCAGGCGCTGTAAGCTCCCCTGGCTTCGTACAGTTGCAGGGGCAGTTCGTGCAGCAAGAAAGTTCTAGCAAAGCCATACGCCTGGTGGCTGAGTCGGTAAGGGTAAAAAGCAAAGGCTGATTAGTTACAACCACTATGCTGTGAGCTTTTCAGCCTTAACTCTCAAAATTTTTCCGTTGCTAAAACTAAGCCGTAGAAGGTTGTTTTTTACCATCTCTGACAAATAATCCGCTCTGGTCATTCCCAAGCATTTAGCCGCAATGCCCAAAGCCTTCCAGGTTTCACGCCTTCAATCTCAAAGAGCGCACTTGACGGTAATCATCATTTTTGAGCGCAAATTTCCTTATTTTAACAAAATATTAGATTTTTTTACGCAAAAATACTTAAAAAATTATAGCGGTTCCCGACCTAGTGAAGTACGTTTTCAATAGCTACTGACCTTGGTAAAAAATACTTGGATGTACCTCAGTTGCTTAGGAAACGCTATAAAAAATTAAACTTGCATTCAAGAAGTATCAAAATTCTGGCTATTTATTTTTAAAGCTTTCCGGAAACTGGAGGAAATACCAGTAAATCTAGATAAAAGGACTTACTGAGTAACCAGCTCATGACCTACCACATAATCGGTAAATTACTACAAGGGCGTTACCAAATTGTCCAAAGCCTTCGTGCAGGGGTGTTTGGACAAACATACATTGCTGTAGACGTAGATTATCCAGAGAATCCGAAATGCGTTGTTAAGCAGATTAAAGTTAGCAGTTCCGAACCCGGCGACTTGGAGATGCTGAGGTTACTGTTTCTAACTGAAACCCAAACCCTCAAGCTTCTGGGAAGCCATCACCAAATTCCTGAATTTATCGCCTGCTTTGAAGAAAACGAGCAATTTTATTTAGTGCAAGAGTGTATTGAAGGACATGCGCTGACTGCGGAATTGCCCATTAATCAACAGTGGGGATGTCTGTGGAGTGAAAGCGAAGTTGTAGAATTTTTGATAGATGTCTTAGGTATTCTAGAATTTATTCACTCTCAAGGCGTTATCCATTGCGATATCAAACCGGAAAACTTGATCAGACGTAATAGCGATGGCAAGTTAGTTTTGATTGACTTTGGCTCAATCCAGTCTATCAATTTTGGCATAGGTGCGGAATTGCCCATTTATAGAATTCCCGTCACTTCATTGGGGTATATACCGCCAGAGCAGTTTATTGGACAAACACAGCCCAACAGTGATATTTATGCTTTGGGTATGATTGCCATCCAAGCTTTAACAGGGTTAGAACCATTACAATTAAAAGCTGATCCTTATGCTAATGATCATGAAATTTTTTGGCGTTCTCAAAACACGCCAGTTAATGATTATCTAGCTGCTGTTCTCAGCCAAATGATCCGCTACGATTCTCAAAATCGCTTCCAATCTGCGGGTGAGGTACTGCAAGTACTCAAACAAATAATATGGGAAATTCAGCCACCAGAAATATTAGAAGCAGATTCTCAATTTCCCCTAGAGGCGGCGATTGAAAATGATAATTCTCAGAATCCCACATCTGGGAAATTATCGCCATTATTAACAGGAATGAAAGTAGGACTGGCGGCTAATTCTTTATTGATGGGATTTGGTGTATATTCTTTAGTTAATAGTTCACCTGCATACTCAGAAACAGATACTTTATATAAGGCAACCCAAGAATATCAAGCAGGAGATTTCCAAGAGGCAATAGCACTCGCTAAATCAATTCCCTCCCACAGTAATGTTTATCCAGAAGCGCAAGCTACAATCGAAGAATGGCAAGAGCAATGGCAAGTAGCTGCACAGCAATATCAAATAGCTGAAACAGCTTTTCATGAGAGCAGATGGTCAGATGTTCTTCATGCTGCTTCTGAAGTTCCAAATATTTTATATTGGCAATCTAAAACAGCTAAACTAGTTCAGCAAGCATACGTGAACATTGAAACACAGACACAAGATTTATTAGCAAAAGCTTACGAAAGAGCCAAGGAAAAGGATTTTTCTACTGCATTACAATATCTGCGTCAAATTCCTCAAGAAAGTCATGCTGGTACTTTAGTGCAAGAAAAGTTAGCTGAGTACAATCGAAAGCGGCAGATCAGAGCAGCCTACTTTTTAAAGAAAGCCTATAAACAAGCATCTATTGGTGATTTTGATCGGGCTGTAAAATTTCTCCATAATATTCCCCAAGATACTCTAGTTTATGCTCAAGCTCAAGTTAAATTGAATGAGTATACTCAAAAACAACGCCTACTGGCTGATAATCAAAAGGTAGCTTTTGCAAAAAGAACAAATTCATTCATTCCTAAAAACTCACTCACTAAGGTTGAATATCTTCAGGGAGCCAATTCCCTGCAAGAAGTGAATATTCGGTAGTTATGGTAATTTTTAAATGCGTGGAATACAGTCATTGTCGGGGCACAATATATTGTGCCCCTATACGTGTCGTCTATTCAATTGAAAATCGCTGTAAGTTCATAGTTAGGACTTACGCAAAACTACAAGCTGTAGAGGCAATTCATGTAGCTTCATCTGACCGCAGAGTATTGCCCATACCTAAAAATCATTCTTTTCAGCTATTGTTTGGGTAAGTCCTGGTAGTGTTCGCGTAGCGTCTCCTAGAGAGGGCTGGAGCGCTTAAGTACTCACTACGAACCCAGCAGAGTTACCTTGACAGAATACTAGGGTGTCGTCTGCGGTAGATTAGTAGGATTAGGAACTGGGATGATTGGTACGACGATTACAGGCTTTGATTTTTCGCCTTGCAGCTGAATTTTGGCTTGGTTACGCGCCTCTATTGCTTGTTGGTAATTAGGCTTGTATTTTATTGCTTGATCGTAAGAAGCGATCGCACCCTGATACCGTTTCAAATTGAATAGGGCATTACCCCTGCTATACCAGCTTTCGGAATGGTCTGGTTTATAACGAACTGCCTTATTATAAGACGCGATCGCATCTTCGTATTTCTGCAATATATATTCTGAATTTCCCATATTATACCATAGTTGATAGTCATTTTGCTTAATTTTTGCGGCTTTATTATAATATTTTATTGCTTCTACATAGCGTTGGGTTTGATGCAACGACCAGCCCAAATTATACCATGCTTTATAGTTGCCAGGATTGTATTTAATTACTTGATTAAAAGATTCAATCGCTTCTGGATAACGTTGTAAATTCAGCAAAATATTACCTCTTGATAACCAAGCTTGATAATAATTTGGCTGGTATTGTACCGCTTTGTCATAAGCCGTAAATGCATCTTTGTAGCGTTGTAAATTCACTAAAGCATTTCCAAAATTATACCAAGCTTGCTCATAGTCTGGTTTTAAATCAACAACTTTTTGGTAGGCTGCGATCGCTTCTTCATATCGCTTAGAATTCTGCAAAGCTAATCCTTTTTTGTACCAAGCTTCGTAATTATCTGGTTTGAGTTCAATCGCTTTCTCATAAGATTTAATCGCTAGGTCATATTGATTTAAATTACTAAAAGCTTCACCTTTAGCGTTCCAGACTTCTGAGTTATTATTATTTAATTGTAAGGCTTTGTCAAAAGAGGCAATCGCTTCTTGATATCGCTGTAAATTTCCTAATACAAAACCCCGTCCAATCCAAGCCTCTAAATAATCTGGCTGAATTTGAATTGCTTTGTCATATGCCACTAATGCTTCTTTGTATTTTTTTAATTTATCCAGCGTTTTGCCTTCACCATTCCAGCCTTGAGAATAATCTGGTCTAATATTAACTGCTTTTTCATATACTTCTAGCGCGTCTTGATAGCGTTGTAGATCAAAAAGCGTATTTCCTTGTTTGGATAATTCTATGGCGTTATTTGAATTAATGTGATTCAGAATAAATATTGATGCTACTCCGCTAACACCGATGAAAAATATCGCTAGTAAAATTTTACCCAATATTCCTTTTTTCGGTTGAGGTTTGGTGATATTTTTGGGTAGAGAAATAGGAGAAATAGGAGTTAACGCTATTGTCTGTGCGGGTGGTTGTGTTAACTCTTTCAATGCTTGTAATGCTACAGTTGCTGAAGGGTAGCGTTGTCGAAAGTCGTAGCACACCATTTTATCTAAGAATTGAGCGAATTCTGGCGTTACGATGGCTTGATTATGCCAGATAATTTCATTAGTATCAGCATCTTTTAGTATTTCCTCTGCTGATAATCCAGTCAGAGCTTGAATAGCAATTATTCCCGTAGCATAGATATCACTACTTAATTTTGGCGTACCATGAGCTTGTTCACCAGGAATATATCCAGGCGTACCTATAGCAACAGTAGCTATAGTTTGACCTTGAGGAGTAATAATTTGAGTAGTAATTTGTTTAACTGCACCAAAATCAATTAAGATTAATTTGCCATCTGGTTGGCGTCTGAGGATATTTCGGGGATTAACATCACGGTGAATTACATTCTGTTGATGGACAAATTCTAAGATTGTCAAAAGTTCTTGTAAAAGTAAAATTACTTGGTCTTGACTTAGGATTTTACCTGGGGTTAATTCTTGACTCAGGTCGTGACCTTCAATCAATTCCTGTACAAGATAGAATTCGGCATTTTCCTCAAAATAAGCTAAAAGTTGGGGAATGCGATCGTGAGTTCCTAATTTATATAGAACTTGTGCTTCGGTATCAAATAAACGCCTAGCTGTCTCCAAAGTTATTGGATCATTTGCCTGGAGCTTAAGTTTCTTAACAACACATGGAGGTGAACCGGGTAATTGGGTATCACAAGCCACAAAGGTTTCGCCAAAACCCCCACCTCCCAAGTTACTAATAATTTGGTATCTTCCTACAAGTGTGTTTCCTAGCATCTTGTTTGCCTACTTAAGTGCGATGCGATCTGATTTCAATCTTGCCACACGTTAAGGGAGAATGAGGCAGTGGGGAGTTAGGAGTAGAGACGTGATTAATCGCGTCTCTACAGGAGTTAGGAGCAGAGACGCGATAATCGCGTCTGTACAGGAGTTAGGAGTTACAAGAATTCTCTGCTCAATGCCCAATACTTCTCTACGAGAGGCTGCGCCAACGACTTTGCTCAGTACAAGTGCCCAATAACCAATGACTAATGACTAATGACAAATCCACATGATTCCTATTAGTGATAATATTCGTTGTCGGAGTAAGCCAATTATTAATTACTGGCTGATTGGCATTAATGTTACCGTATTTTTATGGGAACTTCAACTAGAATTTAGTGGTGCTTTGGGCTATTTTGTCAATAGTTGGGGTGTGATTCCAGCGCAGATTAGTGGGGGAATTACAAATGCACTCTTCTTTAACAACTCTGCTGCTTGGATAATTGTAATTTGGCGAACAATTTCACTACCTTTGGGAATATTTATACATGGCAGTTTTAGTCAGATATTGGGAAATCTGCTATTTTTGTGGGTTTTTGGGAAGACAGTAGAAAATATTCTCGGGCATAGACACTATCTAGGATTTTATCTGGCTACTGGCGCGATCGCTTCTTTAGTACAAATTCTGATTGAGCCGAGTTTGACAATACCATTAATTGGGAGCAATGGCGCGATCGCAGCTATTTTAGGAGCATATGTCATGAAGTTTCCTCAAGCTAAAATTGACACAATTTTGCCGTTAATAATTTTGTATATTCCCATCGAAGTTCCTGCCTTTTTCTATATATTTTGGTGGTTTGTACAACAATTATTTTATGGTATTGGGAGTTTAAATATTCCTCCCCTTGGTGTAAATCAATCGGGTGTTGTCTTCTGGGGGCAGATTGCAGGATTATTAATTGGTGCAGGTTTCATGCGTCTGAAGAGATAAACTTTCTTCAGCTACTTAGCAATTTTTGTCGGGTGGTCACTATTTACCGATGCCGAAAAGATAGATTTTGATGCTTGTAGCAGTGTCCACCGCTACGGTTATTAGAACTGTGTTTGAAAACTTTACATTTTAAATTTTGAATTGTTTATGTGCCTTTTGATGGATTACATTTCTTAGCTTAAAAATTCATACTCATAACATTAGCGGATGCCTACTCTTCAAATCGGTATTGTTGAGTTATGAGCGGTGTACAATATGCCAAATTTTGATAAAATTCACGATGAACTCACTAATGAATTAGCAGTTATGCGGCAGCGCGTAGCTGAGTTAGAGCAATCAGAAATATCTTATCAACAAAGGCAAGCAGCGCTTGAGGAACAATTAACACAACTAGAAACAAAATTGGCAATAGCAGCAGAAAACCCTCAGATTCAAGTTGTCCAGTATGACATGGAATATCATCTTGAACAGGGGAGATCCACAGCCTTGAATCTGCCAAATCACTCCAAAGAATACGCTCATTTACTCGAACGAGAACGGACAGCACGCAAAGAAGCAGAAATCGCCAACAAAATCAAAAATGAGTTTCTGGCGGTTCTCTCCCATGAACTGCGAACCCCACTCAACTCCATCCTGGGGTGGTCGAAAATGCTGCGGACTGGCAAGTTTGATGAAAAAACCACTAACTGCGCCTTGGAAACCATTGAACGCAACGCCAAGTTACAAACCCAGCTAATTGAAGATTTGTTAGATGTGTCTCGCATCCTCCAAGGAAAATTAAACTTGAATATCTGTCCGGTAAACTTGGTAATGGTAGTTGAAGCAGCATTAGAAACGGTACAACTAGCAGCACAAGCTAAGTCAATTCAAATTCAAACCATATTTGATCCCACTTTGGGACAAGTAATGGGCGACTCAAATCGGCTTCAACAAGTTGTGTGGAATCTACTATCCAATGCAGTAAAATTTACACCAACAGGAGGACGGGTAGAAATTCGACTCATGGAAGCTGATAAGCAGGCTCAAATTCAGGTTAGCGATACAGGTAAGGGAATTCAGCCAGAGTTTTTGCCTTATCTGTTCGATTACTTTCGCCAAGCTGATAGTACAACTACGCGGACATTTGGTGGACTAGGTTTAGGATTAGCGATCGCACGTAAAGTTGTAGAGATGCATGGGGGAAATGTTCAAGGCGAAAGTCCTGGAGAAGGATTGGGTGCAACCTTCACTGTTGAGTTACCGCTTTTGATCAGAAGCGAACATATTCGGCGTGAAGAGAACGAGTCTTTAGATGCTGAGTCGGAATCCTCGCTGCTTTCAGATACTCAAATTTTGGTGGTGGACGATGAACCAGATATCCGCGACTTAATTACCTTTATTTTGCAAGGCTACGGCGTAAAAGTAACTCCCGTAGCATCAGCACAGGAAGCATTACAAGCGCTGTCTGAGTTGATACCAGATGTTTTAATTAGTGATATTGGAATGCCCAAGACAGACGGTTATATGTTGATGCGTGAAGTGAGGGCGCGATCGCCTCAACAAGGAGGATTAGTACCAGCGATCGCTCTGACAGCCTATGCAGGGGAAATGAATCAGCAGCAAGCACTAGCAGCAGGATTTCAAATGCATATTTCTAAACCCGTAGATCCAGATGTATTGGTGAAGGCGATCGTTGATTTGATTAAGTCAAGCTAATATAAATTATTGACAGACTGCTTATCACGCAATACCGTTCAGTTAGGCTGGATCAGTAATAGACTTATCCGTAAACAAAAAGCTCTAGATTTAGCTATTGAGTTGTAACTATTCCAACACCAACTGTCAGTGAAAACAACACAGAAATTATTAAGCAGCGACTATTTCCTGCACTAAAACGTAAGGCTGGACGATGAGGGTATGAAATCGCTTGTCGCGTTGGCGTAGCTCCCCATTCCATTCTCCCACCTGTACTATCGTGGGTTTAGTAATCAATTGCTCATCAATCCACTGTTGCACCGATGGTATGTTATCACTAGCGATCGCTACTCCAACATCCACCAAGTTTAGCTCAGGTGCCACCAAAATTACTGCGTCTCGTTGGACATGAGGAATTAGCCATTCCCACTCTGCCTCATCCAAAATTTCTGTTAATTCCGCTCTTAAATCCGACATCATTTCTCAATTTTTCTTGGCTAACAAACTATTTTACCGAAAAATTGGGTTTAAAGCCCCGTCGTTCTACGACGGCTTTCAATTAATTAGTATAGCAATATACTATACTAATGATAGTGGAAAGGTAATCAACCACTTAAAAAACCTAGCTGTCGAAAGACAAAGCACTGAACCTTGATAATTGAATCTATGCGGTTCTACTGCATTGTTCTAGTTTCCTCCTAACAGTAGGTAAAAGATTCATAGGGGCTAGACGACTCAGAATTTTGGAACAAATTGTTTCAAGCTAAACAGGACTTGCACGGCAGTTGCTTCTCTTCGAGACGCTCCGCGAACAAGTCGGCATAGCCGCCCAACGCACTGCCTCAGCAATGCAACTACCGAGGGGCACTCGGAAAGTTAACGCTTGGGGAGAATCCCACCTCTGGTCTAGATGACGCAAGGACTTTAGGTTAAGTGGTTTCGTTGAACCAAGAATCCCCGTCGATTTATCGCGGGGAGTGTCAAATTAGACCTATTGTAAAAGTTGAACACCCGCCCGAAAATTTATTTTAGGGCTAATAGCGCAAGTCGGTTTTAACTTAAATCTTGCACCAGTTCCAACAACCGCCTAGTAATGAATTATTAGGCTAATAGCGAAAGTCATCTTTAAGATGACTGAGAAAATATTTCAGTCTATTTCAATGGACTTTCGCTATCAGAAACAGAAATTTATTTCTGGGCGGGCGATGGTACGAATCGAGAATGGTGTAAGATATCAACGGACTTTTGCTATAAGAAAAGGGACTTGATCCCCTGGCAGTTCAAGTATTTTCGCAATAGGTTTATTAACTCCTAACTCCTAACTCCTAACTCCTAACTCCTAACTCCTAACTCCTAACTCCTAACTCCTAACTCCTAACTCCTAACTTCATCGCCCTAAATCATGCATCTCGTTAATTAGCGTAGTACACTTTTGGGTTAACGCTTGCAATTCCTCTTTATTAGTGGAACTGGGGGCATCAATCAAGTTACCAATTCTCATAGTGATGGGAACTGCGCGAGGTAGGGAGGAGCCTTTTTCTAAAATCCCCTCAGTACCCCAGAGACTCACCGGCAATATTGGGGCTTTTGCTTTCGCCGCCAGCAGTAATGCGCCTCTTTTAGGGTCTGTAATTCGACCATCGGGGGTGCGGGTGCCTTGCAAAAAAACACCGACAGCCCAACCGTTATTGAGATATTCTAGGGCGGAACGGATGGCAGTGCGATCGGCACTTCCCCGATTCACCGGGTAAGCACCGTACAATTTAATCGCTTGGCCCAAAATGGGGATATGAAATAACTCTTCCTTAGCCATGTACGCCACTGGACGACGTACACACATGGAGACAATTGGCGGGTCAAAGTAACTAGCGTGATTACTCACTACCACGACTGGCCCTGATTGGGGGACATTTTCCGCACCATAAATCTGGCCTCGAAAGTAAGCGTGAAACATGGGGCTGACGACCGACCATTTAAAGGCGTGGTAAAATGCCAGACTGATAAACGGTTCGCGGTTTCTGTCCACAGAAGATAATTAAAATCAGACTTAATTTAGCATAAGCGATCGCAACACCCAGAGCAAACGCAAAAAAGCTGTAGAAACCCAAGCTACTAATTTCGACAATTTGAGTTGACGCTTAGTGAGCTTTTTGACTACATTCCCTAACTTTTAAAATATTGTTTTGAGATTCAAATTATCGCCCTAAGTGGCCTTGGCCAGATGTTGGAGGCGATCGCAGTTGGCAGAGAGGCTTTAGCACAATTGGGGGTAGAACTCCCAACGGAAGTAGACGAAGCCAAAATTGGCGTAGCCTGACAAAAACTGAACCATCAACTAAGTGGCAGACAGCTTGAATAACTGGTTGATTTGCCATTGATGAGCGATCGCACATCAGTGGCAGCGATGCAACTGTTAGGAGTATTGTTTACCCCGATATCGCAGGGAAATCCGGGTTTAGTGCGTAAAGGGATTTAAGGCTGTCGGTTAGTTGGTTCACAGATTTGGGAAACATGGGTACAGATAGCACACTGATTATTTCTCTAATATCTCAGCATTTTGGATCATTTATTTGTTGGATTACTCTTAGACCAAGTGGCTGTACTATTAGCATGAGAATATTCTGGGAGTAAATTCCATGCAAGGCAGCCTGAGAGCAAGGATTTTGAGTTACTTAAAATTACTAGATGCAACTGGAAATCGCTGTAGGATGGAAAAACGGCAAAAAGGTTGGTGGACAAAAAGCTCTAAATCTTTATCAGCTATTGAAATACTCTTGTTCTCCACTACACCTCTGTTGATTGCCTCAACGGCTGTAGTATCAATAGCTGCACCACAAAAAATTGCCCAAGTAAATCCTGGAGATAAGATCAACCGCCCTACCCTGAAAGTTGGTAGCCAAGGCGAACGCGTGTCTGAACTTCAAGCTGCTTTAAAACTTTTGGGTTATTACTCTGGTGCCGTAGATGGTGTATATAGTGAGAATACCGCCAGTGCTGTTTCCCGGTTTAAACAAGCAGCTGGCTTAAATCCAGATGGCGTTGTTGATGCCAGCACTTGGCAACGACTTTTCCCGAATCAATCGGTAGGATCAACCGTCCCTTCATCCCAGCCAGGAGTTAACTCAGCTACAAATTTTCCTGTCCCAACCCAGCGTAGCAACGTCACCAAGGTTACAAATCCTAACCCCAACCCCCCACAAGCTGTAACACAAGTTCCAACCAGCCCTCAACCAAAACCTCCTACCCCAAAAAAAGCTGTAACACAAGTTGCGACTAGCCCTAAGCCAAAACCTACTACCCGAAAAAAAGCTGTAACACAAATTGCCAACAGCCCTGAGCCAAAACCTGCTACTCCAAGAAAAGCTACAACTTCAAGCACACAGAAAACACCGAATCGTACTACATCAACTACTCGAACTCAGTCAAACACAACTACGAATCGAATCCCTGGTATTCAATACACCTCAGAAGGATTACCAATTTTGCGTATAGGGTTACGTGGTTCTGAAGTTGTCAAGTTGCAAGAACAACTGAAAAAGCTTGGTTTCTTGAAAGGCGATGCTGATGGAGACTTTGGTGTAACAACCGAGGAAGCTGTGAAAGCGGCACAAAAGCGCTATGGTTTAGAAGCTGACGGTGTAGTTGGTGGCTCTACCTGGGAGGTTCTTTTACGGCGTTAGCCATATTAGGGAGCAAGGACTTTAATCCTTATTTTTTAAGCACTAAAGTCCTGACTACAAACCCTTCATTACTAGCTTGGACTAGCTTGGGGACTTCCAAATAAAAAATACTCAATTACTTCTTGTGGGGTGGGCGACACGAGGGCCCGTAGCTAAAGGCGGGCAAGACTTCGGCGTGAGCGCTACTTCGACCCTTCGACACGTGTTACCCTGAGCTTGTCGAAGGGCTCAGGGCAGGCAAGCTCAGTACAAGTCAGTCGAACGCTGCCCACCCCACAAGATTGGGTAATTTATTTGTTGGAAATCCCTTGACAAAGTAATAGGGGTTTTGTGCTTCACAGCATTTTTGATGAATTTAATGCCGTACATCCCAATACGGTTCGGTTAAGGCTAAAACTCTTTATCAAAGTCAATTTTTTAATGTAGACGCGTAGTGGCTTCCTGCAGGGGCGCAGAGGATACAAACAGAAGAAATGCTTAACTGAACTGTATTGGATTATAAGCCCTCGTAAAAAAGGGGGGTTGGGGGTATCTTGAAAATATTAAAACGTTAATTAAGCCGTATTGCGGTACATCCTGCAATACGATAAAGATATACCTATTAGAAGTATCTTTCTATGCGATCGCTGATAACTACATTGTTTTTAGGCTGATCTGAGAGTACGGCAACTTTAGGAGCTAGATACAACGATGCCTGATGGTGTTACAGATTACAACTGGCGATACTCAAATTAATTAAACTGCTAATTCCTCTAAAAAAACCTATGCAACACTTTTTATTAACTTGGCTCGGTAGTGCGGTGGCGTTATTTCTGACTGCTAATATCGTTCCGGGATTCTTTATCAAGAATTTTGTGACCGCCTTGGTCGCGGCTCTTGTTGTTGGTCTGGTTAATGCATTTATTAGACCAATTTTGCAGATTTTGACCTTTCCGATTACCTTACTCACCTTTGGTTTATTTACATTAGTGATCAACGCCTTAACCCTTTGGCTGGCAAGTGCCCTAACTCCTGGTTATGGTTTTGAGATTCAGGGCTTTTTACCTGCTTTGTTAGGTTCAATTGTGCTAGCAATTGTTTCTACCATAATTAACTATTTATTGAGAGTGGTTGACTAGAAAAATTAGTAAATTGTAATACTAATATTTGAAGCTTGGGCAACAGCTAGTGTTACTGCTCCTGGTTGCCCTTGTAATTGAAAAATTTGTTTAGGAATTAAGAACCTCACCCGCAATTCCTCTATGCTTGTAAAGGGGAAAACAGTCAACGATGTAAGTTGAGAGGCTGCAAGCATAGCAGCTGCCTCTGCTACGCTAGGTGTACCTACTTTGTGGTCGGTAATTGTGGCAGGGTTGGGGACACAGACAGAGCGAAGGATTTGGGCAGAAAAGGTTTTTAGGGGCAAATTCCGTAGGCGACAAAGTTCTACTAAACCAACTTCCGAGGCTTTAGTGTCAATGGTAGCAATCCCTGCGATCGCACTTGGAAAAAGTTGATTTTCTCGAAAGATTTCCTCAATTGCCCGATCAATCAACTGCCATGAGGTTCCCCGTTTACAACCGATTCCTACCCATAAAACTTGTTGCACTTGGTCTATTTCTTTATTCAATTCGTCAGAGTTTGGTTTACTCCAACAGCCAACCAAATAAATCTCCCACCGTCAACCTCAACTCACTGGCAAAATCTGGCACAGGGAGTAAAGCTTCTAATTCATCCAACATGACTGGCTGTTGATTGCGGATGTAGACAAATACCGTTTGTTCTTCAGGATCAATCAGCCAACCCATTTGTGTTTCATAATTCAGG
>NZ_JBTYKD010000145.1:0-23187 GCF_054880495.1 Nostoc sp. | reverse complement strand
TTAGTAAACTCTACAACTGCGCGGATTACTTACTATCAAGAACCTGTTAGCAGCTTCTTATTACTTTCTTCCTTTGCTTTTGATAGTTCTGTGGCAGGTCTTTTTTGGACTCTTTGTTCTGGAGGAATTCTTTGTCTTCCCCAAGAAGGGTTGCAACTGGACATCCCAAAACTATTACAGTTAATCGTCGAAAATCATGTTTCCCATTTATTAAGCCTTCCATCTTTGTATACTATTTTATTGGAGGAGGCAAAACCCGAACAATTAGCATCACTTTGTACCGTCATTGTTGCTGGTGAATCTTGTCCAGTAGAGTTAGTACAACGTCATCACCAATTGCCATCAAAACCCTCTTTATTTAATGAGTATGGCCCAACAGAAGGCACAGTTTGGAGCAGTGTATATCATTGTCAATCTCAACAAACCAAAGGGCAAGTATCGATTGGTCAACCCATTGCTAATACGCAGATTTATCTACTTGACTCTCATTTGCAACCTGTTCCTGTTGGCGTTATCGGCGAAGTTTATATCAGTGGTGATGGTTTAGCTAGAGGCTATCTCAACCAAGCCGCCTTAACTAGCGAAAAGTTTATTCCTAACCCATTTAGCGATCGCCCAGGAATGCGCCTTTACAAGACAGGAGATTTAGCTCGTTATCTAGGCGATCGCAACATTGAATTTCTGGGAAGGCTTGACCAGCAAGTTAAAATCCGGGGTTATCGTATTGAACTGGGAGAGATTGAGGCGGTACTGGGTCAACATCCAGAGGTGCAGGAGGTTGTAGTTATAGCCCAAAAGGACAAACTTGAGGATATACGCCTCGTGGCATATTTGGTTCCCAACCAGCAGGTAAATCTTCTCATTAGCGAACTTCGCCGTTATTTGTTGGATCATTTACCTGAATATATGGTACCGTCAGCCTTGGTTCTGCTCAAGGAAATGCCACTGTTGCCCAACGGCAAGGTAGATCGTCAGGTGCTACCCGATCAGCCACAGCTGAATCTGGAAGAAAACCTTGTGGCTCCTGAGACTGAACTTGAGCAAATTATTGCTACAATTTGGCAAGAAGTACTTCATCTTGATAAAGTAGGTATACATCACAATTTCTTCGATCTCGGTGGTCATTCATTGCTGATGGTTCAGATACACAGCAAACTGTATCAAACTCTTAACAAAGATATAGCAATTGTTGAAATGTTTCAATATCCAACTATCAGCGCCTTAGCGAAACATTTAAGTCAACAATTAGCAGAGAAACCTGATTTGCAACCAAGCCCTGATTTAGTTAAGACTCGTAGAGAATCTAAAAAGCAACAAAGACAACTCCGACAAAAACATCAAGAAGAAAGCCAGTAGGAGGAGGCTCTGATGAATCAATCAAATGCATTTGAAAGCCTCGATGAAATAGCGATCGTTGGGATGACTGGTCGTTTTCCTAGAGCCAAAAATATCGAACAGTTTTGGCAGAATCTCCGAGACGGTGTCGAGTCAATTTCTTTTTTCAGTGATGAAGAATTGTTATCTTCTGGCATTGACCCAGCAATGCTGAGTCAACCTCAGTATGTAAAAGCAGGATCTGTATTAGAAGATATTGAGTTATTTGATGCTTCCTTCTTTGATTTTTCTGCGAAAGAAGCCCAAATCACTGACCCACAACACCGTTTATTCCTGGAGTGTGCTTGGGAAGCTCTTGAAGGCGCTGGCTACGATTCTGAAATATATGCAGGTCGGATTGGTGTTTACGCTGGTGTCAGTCTAAACACGTACTTTTTATCTAAAGTTTATACACAACCTAAAATTATAGAATCAGTCGGCAGTTACCGAATTTCGATTGGAAATAGTCCAGATTTTCTGCCTACATATATCTCATATAAATTAAACCTCAAGGGGCCAAGCATTAACGTCCAAACCGCCTGCTCGACTTCATTAGTTGCCGTTCATTTAGCTTGCCAAAGCTTACTAAATGGCGAAAGTGACATCGCTTTGGCAGGTGGTGTTTCGATCCAAGTGCCACACAAAACTGGTTATCGCTATCAGCAAGGGGGAATTATGTCTCCCGATGGACACTGCCGTGCTTTTGATGCCAAAGCCCAAGGAACTATTAGCGGCAACGGCGTGGGTATTGTAGTTTTAAAGCGGTTAGAAGATGCTTTAGTAGATGGAGATTGTATTCATGCTGTAATTAAAGGTTCAGCTATTAACAATGATGGGTCTTTGAAAGTTGGTTTTACGGCTCCTAGTGTAGATGGGCAAGCAAAAGTAATTGCCGAAGCACTTGCAATGGCTAGGGTTGAATCGGAGACGATTAACTATGTAGAGACTCATGGCACCGGTACAGTTTTAGGCGATCCGATTGAAATCGCTGCACTGACACAAGCTTTTCGCCCCACAGACAAAAAGAACTTTTGTGCAATCGCTTCAGTAAAAACTAATATCGGACACCTAGATGCTGCGGCTGGTGTTGCTAGTTTAATCAAGACTGTTCTCGCACTCAAACACCAGCAGATACCACCTAGCTTGCACTTTCAGCAGCCCAATCCCCAGATTGATTTTGCTCACAGCCCCTTTTATGTTAACCACAAGCTTTCAGAATGGAAGTCAAACGGTACTCCTCGCCGTGCGGGGGTTAGTTCCTTTGGAATTGGCGGTACCAATGCTCATATAATTCTTGAAGAAGCTCCTGTTGTTGAAACTTCTGGTTCTTCTCGTCCTTGGCAGTTATTGCTGCTCTCTGCTAAGACAAGTTCTGCACTAGAAACTGCAACGGAAAACTTAGTAAAGTACTTAAAGCAACATCCCGAACTTAACTTGGCCGATATTGCTTACACCCTGAAACTAGGTCGAAGGGGTTTTAGCGATCGCCGGATGTTGGTTTGTCAAAACCTTAACGATGCAGTCACAGTCTTAGAAACGCCTGTTTCGGAACAGGTTTTCACCAAATTCACCGAACCATCTGGGCAACAGATTGCATTTATGTTCCCCGGACAGGGTGCCCAATATGTAGACATGGGTAGAGAATTATACGAGACTGAGACAATTTTCCGCAAACAGGTTGATTACTGTTGTGAATTTCTCAAATCTTATCTGAAGTTAGACCTACGAACATTATTGTATCCGGATCAGCAAACGGAAGCGGCAACACAGCAACTACAACAAACTCATATTACCCAAAGCGCAGTATTTGTAGTTGAGTACGCCTTGGCTCAGTTGTGGATGGCTTGGGGTATACATCCTTCTGCAATGATTGGTCACAGCATTGGAGAATATGTCGCAGCCTGCATTGCTGGTGTGTTCTCCTTAGAAGACGCATTAGTACTCGTAGCCAACCGAGGACAACTGATGCAGCAACTTCCATCGGGAACAATGATGGCTGTTTCACTATCAGAGCAAAAAATCCAACCCATTCTAGGCGAAAAACTCTCTCTAGCTGCAATCAATGCCCCAGATATGTGTGTAGTTTCTGGATTGGAACAAGCGGTTGATGATTTACAAAAACGATTGACTGATCAAGGTGTAGACTGTCGTCGTCTGCATACTTCCCATGCTTTTCATTCCCAAATGATGGACTCGATTCTGTTACCATTCCAGGAACAGGTTCGCAAAATTAGCCTTAATTCTCCAAAAATTCCCTTTGTGTCTAATGTCACTGGCACTTGGATAACCCCAGCACAAGCAACAGACCCGAAATACTGGGTACAACATTTACGCCAAACAGTGCGTTTTAGCGAGGGAATTGCCGAATTGCTGCAACAGTCAAAGCGAATTCTTTTAGAGGTTGGTCCAGGACGAACATTAAGTACCTTAGCTAACAAGCAAAAAGCAGCCCAGCAGGTAGTTCTTTCTTCACTAAGACATCCACAGCAGCAACAATCAGATGTGGCGTTTTTACTAAATACATTGGGTAGACTCTGGCTGGAGGGAATAAATGTGGATTGGTCAGAATTTTATGCTCATGAAGAACGTCATCGTATTCCCTTGCCAACATATCCTTTTGAGCGAAAAAGATACTGGATTGAGCCTATTTTAGTTAATGATGAGAATCCATCGCCTAAAAAGGAAATTCCTGTTTCTCAACAGCCACCATTATCAATCAAAGCTCCAGATACGCAAATAGTCAACCAAAAAGAGGAGAAACCTATAGCAAATACAGCCATTGAACAGATCATTTCACAGCATCTTCAGGTTATGTCTAAACTGTTAGACTTATTACCACAGGGAAGTTTACCCAGCGAAGTTTTGCCTTCATTGGCAGCTATCCATCAAAATGGGCAAATTGCTCAAACCTCAACCAATGGCTCTGCGTTTAGTGTAAATCAGTCTACATTTACTAAGGCAAACTCTGAGCAACAAATCAAAGACCGGAAATTTGCTTCCCAACAAATCGAAAAAGAATCGATGATGTTGAGTCCCCGCCAACAGAAACATCTGGATGCTTTAATTGCACGTTTTGTCAAGCGTACCCAAAAATCTAAAAGACTCACCCAAACTTATCGTTCTTGCCATGCCAATAGCAGGGCAGTATCAGGGTTCTTTCCGTTTATTAAGGAGATGATATATCCAATTCATGCAGAGCGTGGCGAGGGTGCTAGACTCTGGGATGTCGATGGCAACGAATATGTAGACATTTCAATGGGGTTTGGTACGCTTTTATTTGGTCATTCGCCATCTTTTGCGATCGCAGCCATCCAAGAGCAGAGCAAGCAAGGTATACTAAACGGTCCACAATCGCGTCTTGCAGGTCAGCTAGCTGAGTTAATTTGCGAGTTGACGGGTGCGGAACGGACAGCTTTTTGTAACGATGGCACAGAAGCAGTGATGGGGGCTGTACGCATAGCACGTTCTGTGACAGGACGCTCAAAAATTGCTTTATTTGCTGGTTCTTATCACGGCGGTTCTGACGGAGTTTTGGTCAAAGGAGTAAGAACCAACGACGGAACGCTGCGTTCTGTCCCGATGACTTCAGGTATTCCATCATACTTGGCTGAGGATGTGATGGTGTTAGAGTATGGTACTTCCGAATCTCTCAGCATTCTTAAAGAGCATGCTCATAATTTAGCAGCGATTTTAGTTGAGCCGATACAAAGCAGTCGGCCAGATTTTCAGCCTAAAGAATTTCTATTTCAACTCAGACAATTAACTCAACAAACTGGAACTGTTTTAATTTTCGATGAGGTAGTTACTGGCTTTCGGATGCACCCAGGTGGCATTCAGGCTTTATGGGGTATTCAAGCAGATATCACAACTTATGGTAAAGCTGTTGCTGCTGGCATCCCTATTGGGGTAGTGGCTGGCAAAGCCGCTTTCATGGATGCATTGGACGGAGGTATGTGGAACTATGGAGATGAGTCTTACCCCCAGGTCAAAACAACTTTTTTCGCTGGTACTTTTTTCAAGCATCCTCTGGTCATAGCTGTCGCCTGGGCTGCACTCAATCACATCAAAAACAGTGGTTCCAAACTTCAGGAGGAGTTAAATGAACGGACAACACAATTAGCCGAGACTCTTAATAGTTACTTTCAACAAAAGCAAGTACCAATTCGAGTTGTTAATTTTGGCTCACTCTTCCGTTTTAATTGCCAGACTCAACTTAGTAATTTACTTTTCTATCACTTGCTTGCCAAAGGAATTTATGTCTGGGAAGGACGCACTCTATATCTATCTACCGCTCATACTGATGAAGACGTTGAACAGGTGATTTGGGCGGTCAAGGAAAGCGTAGTTGAAATGCAAGCAGGAGGATTTTTTCCATCGGAACAGATTTCAACAAATGGCGGACAGATGATCACCAATCAAACTTTGACTGGCTCATCCTTAAACTTAGCTACTGAATCTCTGCCGGTTACTTCAAATGCAAAGTCTGCTAATGAGTTGTTTGAAACCCTGGTTGAGCAAATACCTGATGCTTTGGGAAATACTTATGCTGCTTCCCGTAAAAAGGTTGAGAAAACTATTGCTGACACTTGGCAAGAACTCTTTGGTTTTGACAACGTGAACATTGACGACAACTTCTTTGAGTTGGGCGGTGATTCTCTCACAGCCCTTCAGGCTATTTCTTTGTTAAACAAAAAATTAGACGTTGACATTCCTATAGAGAGTATTTACGAAGCACCAACTATAAACTCTCTTGCAAATATTCTCTGCCCAGAACAGAATGAAACACTTTCTGCTAAACAAAGTATTTCTCGTGGTCAAAGACGAAGAGAAAAAAGAAGTGAACGATAATACTATAGCAGTCCTAAATCATTTGTTAAAATCTCTATTTCTTATCTCTCCGCGTTCTCTGCGTCTCTGTGGTACCCTGCGGGAAGCCGCTACGCGTCTACGATTAAAAAACTATTTTTCACAACTCCTGCAACGATTGCTATATATAGCTACAACTAATTATTAATTAACAAAAATGTAAATTATGATGAACAAATTAGAAAAACTTAATGACGTAGATGAGGCAGATGTAGCTGTTATCGGTCTATCTGGGCGGTTTCCTAAAGCACAGAATATTGAACAGTTTTGGCAGAATCTACGAGACGGAGTAGAATCAACTTCATTTTTTTCTGCTCAGGAATTAGAGTCTGCGGGTATAGACTCTGCAACCCTCAGTGATCCCAACTATGTAAAAGCAGCAGTTCCACTAGAACATATAGATTTGTTTGATGCGTCATTCTTCGGCTATAACCCTAGAGACGCTGAAATTATAGACCCCCAACACCGCATTTTTTTGGAGTGTGCGTATAGTGCGCTTGAAAATGCTGGCTATAACCCTCAAACCTACTCTGGTTCAATAGGGGTTTACGCTGGTTCAACTATAAGTAATTATTTATTCAATCTTTATTCAAACCCCAATATTAGAGAATTAGCGAGCGATGTGGAAATTAGTCTGGGAAATCATCCCGATTATCTTCCCATGCGCGTCTCTTTCAAATTAAATCTAACTGGGCCAAGTTATGCAATTCAAACTTCCTGTTCCACTTCTTTAGTTTCTGTCCACATTGCCTGCCAAAGCTTGCTCAATTACGAATGTGATATGGCCTTGGCGGGTGGGATTTCGATATTGGATATGCAACCAAAAAGTGGCTATCTCTATCAAGAAAATGGGGTTTTGTCTCCTGACGGACACTGCCGCGCCTTTGATGCTAAGGCAAAGGGAACTATTTTCGGTAGCGGTGTCGGAATTGTGGTTCTCAAGAGGTTAAAAGATGCTCTTGCTGATGGCGATCGCATTCATGCAATAATTAAAGGCTCTGCTGTCAATAATGACGGTTCTTTGAAAGCTGGATTCACAGCTCCGAGCGTAGAAGGTCAAACGGAGGTGATTGCAGAAGCGATCGCTGCTGCTGGGGTAGAAGCTGATACGATCACTTACATAGAAGCACACGGGACAGGAACACCACTAGGCGATCCTATAGAAATTAAAGCTTTGACAAAAGCTTTTCGTAGCAGTACACTCAAGCGTGGTTTCTGTGCGATCGGTTCAGTGAAAACCAATGTTGGACATCTGGATGCGGCTGCCGGGATCGCAGGCTTAATTAAGACGATTCTGGCTCTCAAACACAAACAAATACCACCCAGCTTACATTGTGAGCAGCCCAATCCGCAGATCGACTTTGCTAATAGTCCCTTTTATGTTAATACCACACTGACGGAATGGAAATCGGACATAATTCCTCGTCGGGCTGGAATTACTTCTCTTGGCTTTGGTGGAACTAACGCCCATGTCATTCTTGAAGAAGCCCCTCCTATCGAAGCGTCTAACGTTGGGCGAACCCATAAGTTGTTCATACTGTCTGCAAAAACCAGTTCTGCTTTAGAAAGCGCCACAGTAAATCTAACCAATCATCTTAAACAGCATCCCGATTTGAATCTGGCTGATGTGGCTTACACTCTCCAAGTTGGTCGTCAAACTTTCAACCATCGCCGGATACTGGTGTGTGATGATATTGATGATGTAGTTGAGGCACTGCATACTCTGGAAAATCAACGAGTTTTCACCCACTACCAACAGCCCTGTAATCGACCCACTATATTTATGTTTCCTGGACAGGGAGCGCAGTATGTAAATATGGGTCGGGAGTTGTACCACAGCGAACCCCAATTTACTCAGGAAGTCGATCGCTGCTGCCTGATTCTAAAACCTCACTTGGGGCTAGATTTACGAGATATTCTCTATCCCAGCGAAGCACAAATTGAAACAGCTACAAAGCAATTAAAACAAACTTCTATTACCGAAAGTGCGCTATTTGTCATTGAGTACGCCCTGTCCAAATTGTGGATGGCTTGGGGCGTGCTAGCAGAAGCGATGATTGGTAACAGCATTGGGGAATATGTGGCAGCAACTCTTTCCGGGGTTTTCTCCCTCAAAGATGCTTTGGCGCTAGTAGCTGCTAGAGGACGACTGATGCAGCAACTACTGGAGAAAGACGTCAGCTGTCGAAACCTGCATACATCTCATGCCTTTCATTCTCAGATGATGGATGCCATCATTGAGCCATTTACCAAGTTATTACAAAAAGTTAAGCGAAATCCCCCCCAAATTCCATTTATCTCTAACGTAAGTGGCACTTGGATTACCACAGCAGAAGCAACAGACCCTGACTATTGGGTAAGGCATCTACGGCAAACTGTGCGCTTTGACGAAGGGATGACTGAATTGCTGAAACAACCAGAGCGAATTTTGCTAGAGGTTGGGCCAGGACAGACATTGAGTACCTTCGCCAAACAGCATGATAATTTGGAACCTGTGATGCTGACTTCAATCTGCCATCCCCAGGAGCAACAGTCAGATGTAGCATTTTTACTCAATACTTTGGGTCGCCTCTGGCTTTTCGGAGTTCAAGTAGACTGGTCTGGCTTTTATGCGAATGAACAGCGTTATCGCATCCCCCTACCAACATATCCATTTGAGCGTCAGCGTTACTGGATTTCGCCACAACCCCGCGATGTCTGCGCAAAAGTGTCATTGAGTAAAAAGCCCGATATCGCTGACTGGTTCTATCTACCTTTTTGGAAGCAATCTGCACCTCCAGGGCTGCTTGGTAAAGAAGACTTGGCAGAGCAAAACTCTTGCACGCTTGTGTTTATCGATGAGTGCGGCTTGGGTTCTCAAATGATAAAACGACTTGAACAGCAGGGACAAGATGCGATCGCAATCCAAATCGGCTCCAAATTCTCCAAACTAAGCGAATGTCCTACGGACAGGCTTTGCGATCGCCTATATACCCTCAATCCTCGACAAAGCAATGATTACGATGCCTTGCTCAATGAACTCATAGCACAAAACAAGATCCCCAAAACAATTATTCATTTATGGAGTGTCACACCAGACTACCGGGCAGAATCAGAACTTGAGTGGTTTGACAGCGCTCAATATTTGGGATTCTACAGCCTGCTGTTTCTCACCCAGGCACTTGGAAAACAGAATTGGACTGATCAGTTTCAAATCACAGTTATCTCCAACAATATACAGTCAGTAACAGCAGAAGAAATGTTGTGTCCAGAGAAAGCGACAGTACTTGGACCTGTTAAAGTCATTCCTCAAGAATACTCAAACATCAGTTGTCGTAGCATTGATGTTGCCCTTCCAAAACCAGGAAGTTGGCAAGAGAAGAAACTTGTAGATTATTTGCTGGACGAGCTACAAACTTTGGACTCGGAGTTAGTTATAGCCTACCGTGGTCTGAATCGTTGGGTGCAAACTTTTGAGCCAGTGCGATTGTCAGAAGCTAAGGGAAAAACATCAAGATTACGCAACGGCGGAGTCTACTTAATTACTGAGGGTCTGGGAAATATTGGACTGATACTAGCGGAGTCTCTAGCCCAGACAGTACAGGCAAAACTCGTGTTGATTGGACAGAAAAATCTTCCCCAAAAACATGAGTGGTTTGGGTGGCTGGAAACTCATGATGATCGAGATGAGGCGAGCCGCAAAATCAGGAAACTACAAGCCTTAGAGGACTTAGGAGCCGAGGTTTTAGTTTTGAGTGCAGATGTAACTAACTTTGAACAGATGGAAAGAGCGATCGCCTTTGTCACGGAGCATTTTGGCGACATACATGGTGTTATTTACGCAGCAGAGATTGTGGGCGACAACTCACTAAAATCTGTTCAAGAAATTTCTCAAACGGATTGTCAGTGTCACTTTCAATCAAAAGTTGATGGACTATTCGTACTAGAAAAAGTTTTGCAAGGGAAAGAGCTTGATTTTTATCTATTGATATCTTCTTTATCATCCATTTTGGGAGGGTTAAGATCCGTCGCTTATTCAGCCGCGAACATTTTTATGGATATTTTTGCCCACAAACAAAATCAAACAAATCCCGTTCCCTGGATTAGCGTTAATTGCAATCGCTGGCAACTTGGAGAAGAAAAAAACACAGCTAGTAAAACAACATTACCTGAATTATTTATCACAACAGAAGAAGGTATAAAAGCTTTTCAACGTATTTTAACAAGTGAGAAGATAACTCAAGTTGTTGTCTCAACAGGAGATTTACAAGCTAGGTTCGACCAATGGCTAAAGCTAGAATCTTTAGGCGATGTTGAGCAGACCTCTTTTGCTGGAGACATAAAAGAGAAATTAGCTTCAACAAGTCTTGCCAGAATACTCCATCCCCGCCCCAATCTAGGAAATGATTATGTAGTTCCTCGCACTCATATTCAACAAACCCTTGCTCATATCTGGCAAGAAATTCTTTGTATTGAAAGCTTAGGTATAAACGACGACTTTTTTGAGCTTGGGGGACACTCGCTTTTAGCTGTACACTTAATAGCAAAAATTAACAAACAGTTTGGTAAAAATATTCAATTATCTGCCATTTTCCAGAGTCCAACTATCAAACAGTTAGCAAATATTCTGCAAGAGCAGGCTAATTACCAAACCTCGTCCCCCTTAGTCCCAATTCAACCTCAGGGTTCCAAGCCACCTCTGTTTTTTGTGCATCCAGTCGGTGGGAATATTCTCTGCTACTACGAATTGTCACTTCATTTGGGTTCAGATCAACCATTCTACGGGCTGCAAGCACTAGGTTTGAATGGGGAATCGCAGCCCTATACCCGAATAGAAGATATGGCAGCTAAGTATATTGAAGCACTACGCCAGATTCAGCCCAATGGCCCATATTTTCTGGGAGGTTGGTCTATGGGCGGTATTGTCGCTTTTGAAATGGCAACTCAGTTACTAAGACATGGTGATCAAGTTGCCATGCTTGCCATGCTAGACAGCCCAGCACCAGTTAACAGCGAGCAAATTGCAAAGATTGATGACTACAACGATGTCAAAATATTAGTCGATTTTGCCATAGATATGGCACAGTCTGCTGGCAAAAACCTATCTGGTTCGGTTGAGCAACTTCAGGGACTGACGCTGGACGAGCAATTAAACTATTTTTTAAAGCAAGCAAGGATAGTTAACCTCGTGCCTTGGGATTTTGAACTAGAACAGCTTCGTTGTCTTCTGAAGGTTTTTAAAAGTAATGTACTCGCTCTACAAAGCTATACACCACAAGTTTATCCAAACCAAATTATCTACTTTCATGCTAGCGATGAAGTATCTAATGAATTTTCTAATCCAACTTTAATTTGGGGTGGACTTTCAGGCAAGCCAATAGAGATTATTACTATCCCTAGCAATCATTACACAATCATTAGCAAGCCTCATATCCAGATTGTTCTAGAGCGTTTGAATATTTTTATGAATCAGATTTAAAACAAATAGAATGAATTGTAAAAAAAAATAAATGCCATTTGACTCGGAAATAATAAATGTTGAATTATAATAAAATGGGTTTTAAGCAGAATAATTTACTGTTGATTATTTATTAAAAACATCAAGTATTTGATTGTTACAGTATGTGAAATATGTTTTAGTTTGGAAGCAATATATTTATTAGCAAGGTTAATATAAATACCCTAAAAAATCGGAGAAATGAATGATATGATCAGTAAAATTGAGCCACTAGGCACTAGCACAGGAAAGATAGTATATAGTAGTCATTGCCAAAATATTCTTGACCTCTCCATAGTAGAGACTATGGAAATATTCAAGTCATCTGGAGTTATTCTATTTCGAGGTTTTGGGGTAACTCCTAAGCACATGAAAGATTTTTCCGAAAAATTTAGTGGCAGACACATCATAGACTTTACAAAAGTCAGCATTGATTCTGACAAGTTTGTTAATTTTGTAGATGGCGGGATGGATAGTCTTATTCCTCATAGCGAAAATTCTTGTTTTCCCTTTCGACCTGATGTTATTTGGTTTTGCTGTACTGTACCAGCTGAACAAGAAGGCGAAACTTTATTCTGGGATGGTGTCCGAGTGTGGGAGGAACTGAGTCAAGAGTCAAAACAGTTATTTCTTTCCAAACGACTAAAGTTTTCTTATAATAATGTTCCGCTTGATAGATTGAAGGAATTTATAGGTTCCAATGCTAATACAATAGATGATATCAAGCGAATATTGGACAGTCTTGATGGTGTGAGTTATCAGTTTAACGATGATAAAACTGTTTCTGTAGAATATACTTGCTCATCTGTGGTAAAAAATAAATATAATCATCAAAATGCATTTGCTAATCACTTTTGGGTATATCAAAAAAAGACAGAAGAGGCAATTTTTGAGGATGGTTCAAGAGCTTCTGATGAAGTCGCTGACGAAATTGAGACAATCTTCGACAAGTTAACGGAAAAGATACCGTGGGAAGCAGGTGATTTGGTGATGATGGATAATTCCAGATTTCTACACGGTCGGGGAGCATTTAACGATAACCGACGGCGAGTTTTTACTACTCTAAGTAACCTTAAGTTTTGATAAACTGTTTCACATTTAACTTGCATATTCACGCGAGTAGACCGTCATTATTCATTAATTATTAAGCAAGGAGAAATCTTTTATGTCCTCGTCTTCGGCAACTAGCTATTCCACATCTCAGCGGTACAATAACAAATCTAAGTTGATATGGACGCCAATTGATTCTGTTGAACGTCGTAGTAACCTCTCCTATGAAGAGTTTGTTCGAGAGTATGCATCTGTTGGAAAGCCTGTAATCATCACTGATGCGATGAAAAACTGGAAAGCCTTAACGAAGTGGAATATGGATTTCTTCAAGTCAGAGTACGGCTCATTCGAGGCTTTTGTATTAGATTATAAGACTGAAACTAAGATGTGGGGTCGAACTTACATTTCAATGAATATTGCTGATTATATAGATGTCATAACTAGTGGTACTTGTGACAAATTGCTCTACCTATCGGAATTCCATGTTGGCGATCATCCCGAACTTTGGGAAGATTGCAAAGATCCAATATATTTCAACGATTGGTATAGGAAAATACCATTAGACATCTTTAAAAAATATATCAACGATACCTATGACATCCAGATAGGTCAGAAAAATACATCGGTAGGTCTTCATTGCGATCACCGTCATGATAATGCATGGGTTGCAGTGATTTCTGGGCAGAAGCAAGTTGTATTGTTGTCACCAGACCAAGAAAAATATTTGTACGAAGGTCAAGTTGACTGCTTTAATCCAGACTTACAAAAGTTTCCACTCTACGCCAACGCCAAACCAGTGGAATGCATACTAAATAAGGGAGAAATGCTCTACATACCGCCAGATTGGTGGCATCATCTAAAAAACCTCGAAAACACAATCGGCTTGGCTATCAACACGATGAATGAATGGAGTTATGAATTAATTCGTCAAGGTTTTTTAAAGCGGAATCCAATAAAAGGTCATCTTTTTCCGCTAATTGTGAAATTTCCGTTTCTAGGTAAAGCTTTATTGGCTGTTGGTTTGGTCTAACACTAAACGTAAAGCAAGGAGAAATCTTTTATGTCTTCGTCTTCAGCAACTAACTATAACAAATTTGATGAACCATTTGCCCGAATATATAACGAGACTTTGGGGCCAAGTTACAATCAAATAGCCTTGCCAACCTTGGAAAAATTACTATTACCTTACATTCCTGAGAAAGCGAATATCCTTGACCTCTGTTGTGGTACAGGGGAACTGTCACAATGGCTGCTAAATAAAGGTTATCAGGTGACTGGAATTGATCGCTCTCAGAGAATGTTGGAATATGCTCATAAGAATGCACCTAATTGTAAATTGATTTTTAGCGATGTGCGCTTCTTTGAATTGCCGCCTACTTTCCATGCAGTTTCTTCAATGGGTTTGGGTTTCAATCACATTCTGAGTTTGACAGAATTAACAGCTACTTTCCACAATGTATACAATGCACTTGATAGCAACGGTATATTTGTATTTGACTTACGTCTAGAAGATGCATATAATTACACCCTGAACAATCGTGTATTAGGCGATATTAAGGATGACTATGCTTGGGCTATGAGAAACATTTATTATCCAGAAAGTAAAGAATGTCGAGTTTTTGTAACGACATTTCAATTAAGAGAAATAGATTGCTGGAAACGCCTAGACACTAGTTTTTCACTGATGAGTTATTCAAAGGATGAAGTTCAGTCATCTCTAGAAAATATCGGCT
This sequence comes from Nostoc sp., assembly GCF_054880495.1. NCBI lineage: Bacteria > Bacillati > Cyanobacteriota > Cyanophyceae > Nostocales > Nostocaceae > Nostoc > Nostoc sp. The sequence continues at coordinate 8,688 of NZ_JBTYKD010000145.1, read as the reverse complement.
TTATAGAAGTTATTATCTATGATGTAAAACTTGATCTAGGATTAGTGAAAGAAGCTGATATGGTCTGCTTTGTTTGTCGGAAGCCAAGTTAAATATTCAGCATAAACTTGACTGAATTCATGAATAATTACTGTCTATTTTGACAGAGTAGGACGCTTTATATTGTGAATAGTTATTTTTGCTATGCAATTCAAAAAATAGAACCATGAAAACCAAACAATCTAATTCACAAGAGAATCTCCCGCAGATTGATTTGATAGAATCTCCCAAAAAGATATCAACAGAAGGTCTGAATTACCGTCAACAAAAACATTTAGAAACTTTAATTGCACGCTACACGGAGCGGACAAAAACATCAAAACAACTGATGCAAGCCTATCGTCCGGTTTTAGCTGATCCAAGAGGTTTAGAAGGATTTTACCCTCTGATAAAAGAGATGGTTTATCCCGTTATTGGTAAGCACGCTTTGGGTTCTAGAGTTTGGGATATCGATGGCAATGAATACATAGACATAGTAATGGGGTTTGGGGTGAATCTCTTTGGTCACAACCCCCCATTTATTAAGGAAGCTCTGGAACAGCGACTTGAACAAGGCATACACTTCGGGCCACAATCAGATATTGCTGGTGAGGTTGCTGAGTTAGTCAGTGAACTAACGGGGATGGAGCGAGTGACTTTTAGTAATACAGGCACAGAAGCTGTAATGACAGCAATACGCTTGGCACGAGCAGCAACAGGTCGCTATAAGATTGTTCGGTTTTCAGACTCTTATCATGGGCATTCTGATGGGACTCTAGTTAAGGCAGAGATAGCAGACGGCTCACGTTCAGTACCAGGTTATCCAGGAGTACCGCCAAATGTTGCTCTTGATGTTTTAGTTCTAGACTATGTGAATCCTCGATCACTTGAAATCATCAAAGCGCATGAGCAGGAATTAGCAGCTGTTATTGTTGAACCAGTACAGAGTAGCCGACCAGACTTACAACCTCAAGAGTTTCTCCAGCAACTGAGGCAATTAACAAAAAAATCAGGGATAGTTTTAATATTTGATGAAATAATTACTGGCTTCCGCGTTCATCTAGGTGGCGCTCAGGCTTGGTTTGGTATTGAAGCCGATATAGCTACCTATGGAAAAATCGTCGGGGGCGGTATGCCAATTGGTATCATTGCTGGTAAAGCTACCTACATGGATAGAATCGACGGTGGTATGTGGAACTATGGAGATCTATCTTATCCTCAGCCAGAGGCAGAAATGACATTTTTTTCTGGCACCTTCTGTAAGCATCCGTTAGCTATGGCTGCTGCACGAGCAGTACTGAAGCGTCTTAAGAGTGAAGGAACTGCCCTTCAGGAACAGTTGAATCAACGCACATCGCAGTTTGTTAAAACGCTGAATACTTACTTTGAAGCTGATGAAGTACCTATCAGACTTGCGAATTTTGGTTCAATATTTAACTCTGTTCGTTTTGGAAATTCAGCCTCATCGGTTAGTTCGGATGCTTTAGAGAAGATGAAGCTGATAAATCTATTACTATATCATCACCTTCTCGATAAAGGAGTTTACCTGCGATTGTCATTACATGCACTATCCACAGCCCATACAGATGAAGACCTTGATTTCATTATTCAGGCTATTAAGGATAGTGTAAGGGAACTGCGAGACGGAGGTTTTTTGCCTAGTAGTCTGTCCCATTAATTTTGATGGATAAGAGAACGAACCGCAAAGGACGCAAAGAGCGCGAAGTTAAGACTGTACGTTCGCTCATTTTTGAAGGGAGAGAGGAATTAATGCCTGACTGGGTAAGGAAAAAACCTAATTCAGGATCAGATCCTACTGACGCCATGTAATACTTGGGAAAAGCTTTGGGAGATTAACGGTGTATTACATGGTAAAAAGTAACCCAGGTTTTTCCGTGTAATACATGGAAGAAAATTGAATTTACTTGGAGGCTATTCCTCATAAATATGCCCATGGTGTAGTTCTATGTAATACATCTTAAAAGTCACCAATTTATTTAGGGTTAAACTTAATTCAGTTGCTGTTTCTTTAAGAAGATTTTTCAATGAATCAGTTAATTGTGTCAACATTCTTATACACCCAAAAAATTGAATCTAAGTTAAATTTACTACAAGTGGGGGAGGGAAGGAGCAGCCATTGACTGCTGTTTCCCTCCCCCCTAAAAATGATTATCATTCTATGTATTGTTGATTTTATTTTTTGGAAGTCCCTAATGGTTCGATAGCTTTTTTGTCGATTCCCTCAAGTGACGTACTTACGCTTACTGATTCAGAATACTTTACGTTCTTCTAGATGAGCAAGAATATCTAAGCGATCGCGCCACACAGTCCGCAACTTTTTGTTGGCGGACATCTGTAACTGGTCGCTAATGTGGGGCGATCCAGGTTGAGTTGCATTACCATAGCTGGTGAGTGCCATTGCCCGTACAGGGTTGGAAAATTCAATTGCAGCCACATAGGAATCACCTCCAACGGCTTTGAACTGACCGTTTCCTCCTGGGGCAAAATCTAGTACACGAAAAATTCCCAGGCTGCCATCCCCACCATTGGCAGATAAATCTACATCACCCAACCGTAGCCGAAAAACCTGGCCCCACGGTACATCAAGCGCCCCATAAGTCTTTTCTACCTGTGCTGCTACTGCTTGCAGAGTTGCAACTGCACTTTCAGGATTAGCTAAACCATCGGGTGTGGTGCGTGGAGAATTTTCATTCCAGGGTTTACTAAACATCTTATCTAAGTCCATGTGTTGTACCCAAAAGGCAAATAATACCGCCCCGCGACTATCTGCATTGGCTTGCCGATCCCAGGTTTCTAAGACATTAGCTGCTTGCTGACCTAAGTTCTCACCGTACTTGCGTGCAGCCGGAATTAAATCATCCAAAATCCGATCAGCTAGTTCCATACGGGTAGAGTACTTGTCTGCAACCATTTTATCGAAAGAGATTTTTTTATCTTCAGCCAACATCCTTACAGAACGTTGGGAGCGGAAATGCATGAAATGAGGTGCCATGTAAGGCGGGTAATTATCTGCTTTAATGGCGGGTGGAAATGTAGTTGTCCAAGGTGGGTCATTTGTATTTTGCAACCAGCCACTCTTCGGGTCAACTATGCGCGGTAAATCTTGGTAAGGATGAATTTTTGTCCACAAGGTTTTAGATGTATTTCCTGGGATGATGCCTTCCCAATATTTAAAGTCACCAAAGGAGCGCACCGGAACTTGACCGTTGAATAGGTGCATAATATGCCCTTCTCTATCCGCATACATCACCGTAAACATTGGCAATTGCAAGCGCTGGAGTGTCTTTTCAAACTGGGCAAGGTTTTTTGCTTGTGCCATATCCCACCACTGCTGGAGTACACCTGGTCGGTCAAGACCTGCAACTCTCAGCGCCAGGGTTTTACCATTTTTCTCGGCTACTATAGGCCCGTGGACAGAACTTTTCACTACTAATGGTTGCTCTTGCAAGGAGCCATCTTTCTGCTTCACCTTCAAGGAGAGGGTTTTGGAAACGAAGTTACGAACTTTGTCATCAAAGTGGTACCCATTACCTGCCAGTGTGAGTTCATAAACATCCCAACCATCATAGGTGTCAACGGTGTGAGTCCAACCTAAGTTGTTGTTAAATGCGATCGCTAATACGGGAATACCAACAAGTGTTGCCCCATAAGCATCAATTCCTGGTGCGGTGATTTGGGCTTCATACCACAAAAATAAATCTGACCAAGGTAGGTGTGGGTTTGCCAAGAGCATTGCCTTACCACTGGCAGAATGAGTTGGTGCGATCGCCCAACCATTAGATCCTGCTTGCAACTTTTGTTTGCTCAGGTCTAATACTTCCTCTGGATTGACTACAAAGGTGAAATTTAGTACCCGATGTAAGTGAGCCATCACATCTTCTGGCTTGACTGGTAGCACCACCTCAACTTGATCATCAATCAAGTTAGGATTTTGTTTTGCATAAGCATTAATCCCAGTTGCAAAAGCATCGAGATAACTACGAAAAGTTGGACTCTGTGCCTTGTACCAAGAACGAGCGCGTTCTGGTACTCCCGCAGTCTGTACCCAACGATCTGACTCCAGGTATTTGTCTCCCCAATATTCAGCGGCGCGTCCCCGTGCTTGACCATAGAGACGCAAAAGTAAATCTCCATGACTTTGCATTTGTGCCCAACCAAAGGCATAAAATGTACTCCGGTCATCTTTTCCGTAGATGTGCGGCACACCATAGGTATCCCATAATATCTCTGTGGATTTTGTTGGTACCGCTATCGTGCGGTTTCCTACAAACAAAACCAGTATCAAACTGAGTATTAAGGGTAAAACACGTATTGATTTTCTTTTGTAAACCCTAAGTAAACTATCAATCCTCATGAACACCACCATGTACAGATGTAACACCTGGTGACTAAAACTCCTATTAGGCATTGGTTATTCTCCTTGTCCCCTTGTCGCCCGATCCCCAGTCCCCTCTTGGCACGCGAGTGACTTTCACAAAGCAGATTTAAGTTGATCTAACAATACCACTTTGTTGAGAAAATATATCAAAGCTGCAAGAGTATCCTTTAGGGAATTCCAGAAAATAAAATATATACCCAATCAGAATGATAATCATTATGAGGGGAGGCAGGGGGAGAGAAAAAAGCTTAACTGAACTATATTGGGATATAGCAACCGCCAAGGCGGTTTAAGCATAAATTTGATTTGAATCATAAAATAAACTTATGAGCTTCTTAATGCTTTTGGATCAATACTTCCCGCCCATAAAAATAGACAGCATCTTCAACATCAAAGAAGCGTAACCCTTTGTAAGGACAAACTCCATTTTGGATGTGGATGAGAACATCTTCCCGTTCACCGGTGAGAAGAATTTCCCAGTTGGGGTTATACCAAATCGGCTGCTGGGGAACATCCTTGAGGTTTTGGGCAATATACTCAATTAATTTATCATTATCGACCAAACCATCAGATGTGACTCGACGCTGTTTACCCTGAATGGTTTCTGGCAGTCGCCGCACGCGAAAATCACCATATTCTTCTAAACGTTGCGCGATCGCTTCGGCATCGTTAGCAGGGGTAAAAAGATGTTTCGCTTTGCTTGTTGGAGTATCTTATTAACGGTTAATTGGTTAATATTATAAAGGTCTAATAGTATTAATTGTATCTGCAACAGCTTTCCTCTAAGAAAAACTGAATAATCACAAAATGCGGAAATTGGCGAGAGCTTGCTAATCCTATCGGAAGAAACGCAGGCAATGCTCTTAGCAGTAGTAGACATCGCCCTGCCACCCCCTGAACGCTTACTATTAACAGCGAGATAACTTTCATTATGGAGCAAGGCGGCATGAACGAAGAGGAATTTGAATACTTAGACTATGAACAGGATAACCCAGCACTGTCTAAAGTCATAGAAAGGAACATTCGTACTATTATCCGCCTTCGGCTTAAGGCTGCTAATAAGCGAAACTTGCAAGACCGAATTGCCGATGTTATTACCTCTTTTTCTGGGCATATAGTTTTTGTTTATGTTCATATTGTCTGGTTTGGTGCTTGGATTGTTTTGAACACTGGAAAAATTGGTGTGCATCCGTTCGATCCATTTCCCTACGGACTGTTGACAATGGTAGTATCTCTGGAAGCGATTTTTCTCTCAACATTTGTGTTAATTAGTCAGAACCGACTGAGTGAAGAAAGTGAGTATCGCGCCAACTTAAATTTACAAATTGGGCTACTGACTGAGCATGAAGTTACACGAGTACTACAAATGCTCGATGCGATTCAAGATAAAATGGGCATTGAAAATGATGAAGATAGTGAGCTTGCAGACTTAGAAATGGATACCAAGCCCGAAGATGTTCTGAGTGAAATTGAACGTCTTCAACAGATGGTGCTTAAAAAGAAAAAATTCAGAAATCGTAACCAAAGATAATGACTGCGATGATCGGTTCCATGCAAGACATGAAACTCTCACCTGAGATTTTGCAACATGAGGAAGCTGAACTTAAAAAGCTGCGAAGTCAGATGGATCAGGCAAACTCTGCACTCGACCAGAGCAAAGCCAAGACAGAATACGTTAGATAATCAGAAAGCTGCAACCTATAGAGCTTGGGCGAAAATGAGGCGATCGCTATTTACAATTACAGCTATTTTCAGGTAAATAGACCACGCGGTAGGGGCACAGCAATGCTGTGCCCCTACGACAGATGTGGTTCAAATACATGATTTCTGCTGTAAGCTGCTAGTTTTATCTGTCAAAGACGCTGAAATTTGAATACTGACCACCCGCTATTACTTCCAGCTTTCCACTCTTCCAAGCTTGATAAATTGGGGTTTTATTTAAACTAGAGGTATCAGCGCGGTAAACATCAAAATGAGTGCGCCAATCATGGAACCTTCCATTTCGCCAAACTTTGGGCAGTTCTTGCCCCTGGTGCTGCACCTTTAACTTTTTCTTAGAGGAAAAGTATTCAACAGTGTGGTCGCTTACCTTCAATCGAGAACTGACCAAAATTGATCGCTTAAATTCCTCCCAAGTACCGTAACTTTCCTTTTCTCCAACTTCTAAGGCAAAGCCGCTAATCCCTCCACCTACAGCAATTGCTGTTATTATTTGGTCATTAGGATAGCGATTTAGATTACTGTTAATTACACCGAATTGCAGGTTAATTGGAGCGTTAGCGGAGCTTAACGTAGTTATCGCTAACCAAGTCTTTTCAAGTCTCACAAACATTTTTTCTCTAATAATTTCAGTGTGTGCAGACTTGGGTAAGAAAAACTGGAACGGTGCAGGCTTGTCATTCAGCCAGATTACAAGATTCTGATACTGTGCCACAGCATCATTACCAGCAGACGAAGTTGATATTTTATTAGGGTCTTGTCCCGACGATGCAATAAAGTAGTCAACGCCCCGGTGTGAATTGTAAGCCATCAGTTTAAACCCGTTCCAATCCCCGCCGGAGCCTTGAGCGAGAGTTCCTAGCTGAAAACTATTACCAAAATACAGAGTTTCATAAAACTGTGGTCGATCATTTCCCCCAGGCTTCCAGTTTTCATAAGTCGGTTTTGAGTTGAGCAATTCCAGAGGTTTAGTAAATTGTTTTCGCGCCAGTAATACAGCTGCTACTGGTGGTCTGTAACTACTAGTAATAAGGTGGACTAAATCAGGATTTTGGTTAATATCCTTAACTGGTGAATCCCCAAAATATAACCCTAGCGCCTGGGCTGCACCGGAACACCACACACAGTTACCCTGGCTGTAGTCACGTTTGGATGGCCCCCCAAATCCACCGCGCCAATATTTCAATGCACCAGTAATGGTAAACCAGTCCAGGGCAGATTTAGCCGTCGCCTTCACCTCTGGATCTTTGGCAAAATCGTACAGGTTAACATAGGTAGTCAGCGCGTGACCGAGATAAGCTTCGCTGTCCCATTCACCTTGTCCAATTTGATAGAGCGATCGCACCTTCTCTTTAATTCTTGCTTTGTAGATTTGCCGTGTACGCTCGTTACCTGTCTCTTCAGCCATTAAATAGGCGCTAGTTTCCCGCATAGCACGAAGGTTATCTGTATTCCTGCAATCAATCCAGGTATCACAGTTATCGGTGGAGTTTTCCCAAAACTTGCGTGGTGTAGCGAAGTGGTGAGTTAATGGGTCATCTGCTGTAAATATCCTCATGGCCTCCCTCATCCTAGTTTTGTAGCTGGGGTTGAGGAACTGACCGAAACCAAAATACTTTCTAATCTGACCTTTAAGGGTGAAACCTGAGTAAAAATCAAAGCCCAAAATGTGACCATTCTTAGAGGAATCTGCATCATCAGCTTGGAGAAAAGCGATGGCTCCGCCCGCCGCAGGCATCGCCTGTTCTCTATTTCCTTTAAGAATATCAATCATCGCCCTTGGATATGAATTCTTCTCATACTCATACGCCGTACTTCCATATTTTCCAGATTCAAACTTACTTAAATATTCCTGCTTTCGCTCTTGAAACCCAGCTTCTAATTCGGGTGGCCACGCCTGGGCTGTGGCTACTAGCTGATAACTCATCACTAATAGAACTGCTACGAAAAATCTTTTCATAATCAAAAAAGCTTAAAGACCACCAGAATATGTGTGTATATTGGGCGGATTCGTACCATGTGAATGTAAAAACGAGGTAGGCGATGGCAACGAGAACACCGCAGGTCTTACCCTGATCCCTTCGCGGAGCGTCTCGTAGAGAAGGGCATCGCAACCGCTCCAATATCTTTATAAGGCGATTTCAACACGCACCACAGGCACAAAGCTATTAATCCCAAATACACAGCTAATCCTATGATTCCCACTGATAGGGGAGAATCTATAAAAAGATTATGCGCTTTAGTCGCTGTTATCGGCAAAGTTTTGATTTTGCCATCTGGAAGATGAGGATAAGCTATTTCAAAGCCATCAAAACCCCATCCAAAGGGACGCATTTTAATTCTGGTAATTGATATTTCCCAAAGATAATTTCTATTTGATGTAAATTTAGAAATTATTGAGTCACCACCAACATCTCTGGATTGAGAGATGTTGGTGGTGATTATTAGAATAGAAGCGATCGCTTATTCTACTCAGAAGGTGATGATATTGTCGAGACACTGTAATAGCGCATCCAGCACACTATTACAAACTGTCTATTATAAGTTCAAAA
>NZ_JBTYKD010000144.1:0-10959 GCF_054880495.1 Nostoc sp. | reverse complement strand
CATTAGTAGAAAAATTCTTCTCCCAAGGGGAGACGCTAAAGCGCAAAGTCAGCCGGGGGGATACTCCCTCCGGTGAACTTTGTAAGAAAGCGATAGAGGATAATCAACCTCAACTATGTACAAAGTGTTTTCAGGTAGTCGCCAAGTCCTACACCTGTGATAAATACCCACATATCGAGTGTACACAGCAATTAAATCATGTAAGTTGCCCCAGTTGTGAATCACCATTGCTTACTTTAAATAATGGCTGTGGTGTGTGTGGATGGATACCCGAAAATTTCTTAGAGGAAAGTGAGCAGCAGCCGCAAGCTGTGCAGAAGCCCAAAGGTAGACAACGTAAGGGCTGTCTGTATAGATACATTGAGAATAAGAAGCTGAAAAGTGGGGCGATCGCTTCTTACCCCCGTGTAATCGGCCACAGAAACCCCGATAATCCTACTCATTGGAGATGGGGGTTTAACTGGGAGGAAAAGATAGACGGAGAGTGGAAGGGGCGGAGTATTGGAAGTGTGCCAGTGGGTGCGATCGCCCTGATTCAATCTATGCAAGAACGCGGCGTTAGCTTAGAAGAAATAATCGGTTTTATTAAGAGGGCGAAAGCTAAAAAATAAATTCTTAGAGGATGAGCAGTAGTGACGGTGTAGGGCGATCGCTGCACCAACGCACCTGTTGAATTACGTCCTCAACAATCATCAGTTTGGCTTGACGAGTCATGCGATCGCATCTTAAAGAGCGGGTAATTGAACTGAATGAGGCAAAGGTTCCAGTTACGGAGATATTAAAATTGCTGACTTATAATCCAAAGGTGAAGCGTGCTTTAGGTCTGGATTAGTAGTAATAAATACGGCTCAACATTAGTGTTTTTTTAAGGAGTAAAATCTGTGGAATTCAGTGAAGAAATTAATCAGCCTTCTACTCTTACAGAAGACTGGAATGACCCTCTTACAGAAGAATGGGTAAATTCGGAATATGGTCAAAATCTTTTAACGCAACTTCAGGCAAAAATGATTGACCCAGAATCTGATGTATTTTGGACTTCTTGGCACAAGCTTGCGGCTGATGGTTTTCTCAATCCCTCAGGTAATGGATACTTAAATCTCAGTCAGCATTTGGATGTGCATCATGGATACAAATCCTATTCAAAATGGAAAAGAGAAAACCCTGAACAAGAAAGCACTTTTTTTGGTTTTTTGTTATGGCATCTTATCAAAACCTTAAAAAGACCAGAGAGGGTATTTAAGGCTTTCCATTTTAGAAAAATTGCAACTAATTGGTACATTATTAACAATCCCACAATTATCATACCAGTTTTTATGCTCAGTGGAAATGATATAAAAGATGCTATTATTCCCAATGTTTATCAAATAGAAACGTTATCACAATGGATGGATATTTATATACAAACAGTGAAACAGACTCGTTCCGGTTCAACACATCGCGTTTCACCATATATTTATAGCTTGTCCCATCTGTTTGGAAATTTACCGAACCAGCCCTTTGAATCCTTTCATTTGCATTGGTTTCCTGGGACTTGGGTAGGAAATATCTCTCTTTACTTTGGTAAAAGATATTTTCCTGGAACAAGGTTTTTTCCTGAACTTATTGAAACTCTTGAAACTATTGAAGAAAATAAATATTCATTGAATCACCTACTTCTGAATTTATTGAAATCCGGTTTTATAAAAAAATATGCGCTCAGAGATTTGCTACAAGGACGACTTCAGATTCCTTGCAGCATCAAATTTTTTCATGGGACTTTGAATCCAGGTGACATAGATTTCTTCTTAGAAGAATTTCTAAAAAGTTTAAATTGTCTTGAGTGATATGAGGGGGAAAAAATGTACTTTGAATCAAAACATGAGAAAAATATTGCACCCAACCACTGCGACCCAGAACGGATTGATCCGTTGCAGTTGTCAGTGCGACACCGAATAGCCCGCCGTAGGCATCGCACCCCAAAATTTTTTCATTCAAGAGTAACTCGGCTCATCTCTACCAATTCCTAATTCCTGCAATTTAGCCTTAACATCTTCCCACTCATCACCACAGTAGTAATACTTTTTATCTTGAAGATTAACAAGGTAATAACCAGGCTTGCCGCCATTGATGCGAAAAAGTTCTATTACAATCTTGTTCTTAGTTATCCCAAATAATCTTTCTCGATCGCTTTTAGGAATGGGTTCACCAGTACGGTTATAAAAAACACCTCCGTTTTTGAAATACCAAGTCGTACCCTCTCTACGAATAATTTGGAAGTGGAGAGGATGAATAATACTTGTCTTTGACATAAGCTATACTCCAAGTAGAAGAGATGATAAATATTGCCCCCAGGTGTAAGCTGGGAGCAGATACTAAGCTAAAAGCTACATATCAAGATACCATCTTCATTTACACCATATTTTAGCCACATTGACACACCATTATTGAATAGTTAAAGTTGCTTTTACAAGTGTGCTTCAACTTTTCAAAAATGTATCTATCTTCTGGATTAGTGTAATGTTGATCTGAAGAATGTAAATGCAATGGAGTGAAGCCGCTTCATCGTCGCCCCTTGAGCTGCTTTCCTCCTCATTTGAGATGATAAATATCGCTTGTATGAATAGATACTAGAAAAATTCTTAGAGGAAAAGCCTAAAACTTAAGTTGACTCGCTTGAAAAACTAAGCGGTTGTCTTGGCTGCTATCTGGAGGATAAAAAGCACAAACCACGGAGCGATGCCTACGGTGGTAAATTACGCTCCTGTGCTTTCAAGCGAGTCAAGCTGCTATTTGTGCGATCGCCCTTTGGAGAAAAACTTTTTGGTTTACTGATTAACTGAACTGTTAGCGCGGCTGAAAGCGCTTCAATAGGAACCAAACGCCCAAGGTGTAGTCCGAGGGCGTTTGGTTTTTATTGATCATGTCCCAATGCTCCCATAGCGATCGCTTTGGATTTACACAAGGAAGGGACTCACACTATGGTGTTTATGACTTGCAATTTTCATTAAATTCTGACGGTAGAAATATAAAATTAACTTAAACCGTTAAAAAACCGGAATTGTTCATGGTATATCTGCTGTATCCAAAAAGAAATTTGTATACAGCGCCCAGCTATGCCCCAGGAGAAGTCATGTCAAAATCTCAGAGGTCGTTCTTTCAAAGGTCAAAACCTTGAGGGGGCAAATTTTAGTTATGCAGATATCCGAGGGGCTGATTTTACAGGAGCTAACCTAATAGGTGCAAACTTTAGCCATGTTCAAGCTGGGTTGCAAAGGCGTTGGGCTATTTTTATATTTCTAATTTCGTGGTTACTGGTGGGAGTCTCAGGATTTCTGTCCAGTTTGGCTGGCTATTTAGCAGCAGCAGCACTTGGCATCTCTAATTTTCATAACCAAATAGCAGGGTTAACTGCTGTAGTTATGTTAGTTATTTTCTTTGTCATTACAATTCGTCGAGGAATGCAAACAGGTTTTGGAGCTATAGCTATAGCCTTAGCCTCAGCCTTAGTTGTAATCTCACTTGGAACAACCATAGTCTTAATTGTAGCGTTAATCAGAAATCAGATGGCCCTTTGGATAGGATACCTAGCAAGTGTCATAACTGGAGACAGCATCGAAAACGCATTTGGAGCATTAATCCTAACCTTAGCTTTTGCTTTAGCTTTGCTAGGAGCCTTACTTGGGGCTTTAGCTATATCCACAGCAATAGTTTTAGCCGGAACCTTAGCTATAGTTGGAACTACACTCGCTGCTTTAATAGGAGCCATACTCGGAACTTTAGTTGGAGGAGCAATCACAGCCATAGCTTCAGGCGTAGTTTTTGCCCAAGTTGGTATTTTCTTTGGTTATATAGCTACAGGCGTAGCTAGCTCTTGTGTCGTAGTCATAACTTTATTAAGCATTTATATTAGTCGGCAAGGACTCAAAGGAGATAAAAAGTACGCCTTAATTCGTGACTTCGCCATTGTCTTTGCCACTTTTGGTGGCACAAGCTTTCATGGTGCAGACTTGACTAACGCTGATTTCATAAAAGCCACGCTCAAAAGTACAGATATCCGAGGTGCTATATTAATCCGTACTCGTTTCCAGCACGTCAAAATGCTCGACCGTGTTCGCCCTGGTAAAACCTATCTGCAAAACTCACAAATACGCCAATTGCTAGTTACAAAACAGGGACAAGACAAAAATTTTGATCGTGAAGACTTGCGAGGAGTCAATTTTCAAGGGGCCAATTTGGTAGATGCCAGTTTTATTGGTGCAGATTTGAGCCAAGCAAACTTACAAGACGCAGATTTGTTCAGAGCAAAGCTAGTCCAAGCACAACTTAACGGAACCGATTTTACAGGTGCTACACTCACAGGAGCATACATTCAAGACTGGGGCATTACCAGTAATACTAAATTTGATGGCGTGAGATGTGAATACGTTTATATGCGACTCCCCACAAAAGAGAACCCTAATCCACTTCGCAAACCTGATAATAACAAAGAAGTATTTGCAGATGGGGAGTTTGGGGATTTCATCAAACCAATTTTTGACACACTCGACCTCTACCACAACCAAGGTGTTCACCCAAGAGCGATCGCAATTTCCTTTAAGCAATTGGCAGAGAATCACCCTGATGCTGAATTAGAAATTGTAGCAATGGAGAAACGGGGGCAGGATAAGTTTTTACTTCGTGCCAAAACCGCAGCTACAGCTGACAAGTCCCAACTAAGTGCAGAATATTTTGACACTTACAATGAGATAAAAAGCTTGCCAGAGCGAGAAATTAGATTACTATTATCAGAAAAAGATAGTAGAATTCGTAGTTTAGAAAATATGGTAATAACAGCGCTACAAAGTCCTAAGTTTTATGCAGAAAATTATAATAACCAAGGGGATACAATGTCACAAAGCTCTAAAAAAGAATCTAATTTTAACTTGCAAGGCGCTCAATTTGGTGGCGGTTTAGTCAATGCAGATACAGTAAATGCTGAACAAATCGGTGGTGATATTACTAACTTAGGTCAACAACAGCAGAAGGAAGCACAAACAGAAACTAACAATTCTGCTGTCAAAACAATTTTAATTCTGGCATCTAATCCTAAAAACACCTCGCATTTGCGATTAGATGAAGAAGTTCGAGGAATTGATTCTGGATTGCAACGAGCCAAAAAACGGGAACTCTTTGACATAAAGCAGCGCTGGGCTGTGCGCGTTCAAGATGTTTACCAATCATTACTGGATTTCAAGCCGCAAATTATTCATTTTAGCGGTCATGGTGCAGGGGAACATGGTTTGGTACTGGAGGATGACGCTGGAAACTTAAAATTAGTGAATACAGAAGCACTTGCTCAACTTTTCTCCTTATTTTCGAGTACCATCGAATGCGTTGTCCTTAATGCTTGTTACTCGGAAGTTCAAGCCGGAGCGATCGCCAAACATATTCCTTATGTAATTGGAATGAATCAGGAAATTGGTGATAAAGCTGCAATTAAATTTGCAACAGGTTTTTATAACGCATTAGGCACTGGAGAATCTGTAGAGTTTGCTTATAAGCTTGGGTGTAACGTTATCCAATTAGACGGAATTCCAGAACATTTGACTCCCGTACTCAAGAAGAAACAGTGATTAGCTTTCTTAATACAGACAACCAATAACACCAAAATTAACCTATGCCAGAGTCAGAAGACCAAAAAGAAGTCTCCAATACTGACTTACGGAACTCCCAGTTTTTGGGTGGGTTTATTAATGCTGAGAACGTTAACGCTGGGCGAATTGGCGGCGACATCCACATCACCAATTATTATTACCGTGAAGATATTCAGTTAGCTGCTGTAAAACCTGCTGAAGATGCTTCGAGTGATGAAAAACTTCCATGCCCTTATCGCGGCTTATTTCACTTTAGTCCAGATGATGCCGAATACTTTTTTGGTAGAGAACTTTTTATAGAAGAATTATTTAGAGCTACTCAAAACCGAAATTTTATCCCTGTGGTGGGTGCGTCTGGAAGTGGTAAATCTTCTGTTGTTTTGGCAGGATTAGTACCAAGGCTGCAACAAGAAGGTCGCTGGCTATTTACTCATTTCCGCCCTGGATCGGAACCTTTTTACGGTTTGGCTGAAGCATTAGTTCCACTCTATACGCCTGATTTGGATAATACGGATCGGATAGCCCAAACACGCAAGTTGGCTAATTACTTCTGCAATGGCAATGTTCTTCTTGCTGATGTCATTGCCAAAATTCAGCAAAACCATCCTCAACATCGTATATTACTGATTGCTGATCAGTTTGAAGAGTTATATACCTTATGCAATGATGAGAAAACCCGCAGTCGTTTTTTGGATTCTCTGCTAACTATTATTCAATCTCCCACCAGCAAATCGCTATCGACAGTATTTGCTGCAACTATGCGGGTGGATTTTTTAAGTTACGCGCTCTCATATCCAGAATTTGCGGATCAGTTGAAATCTGACATCAAACTGATCAGATCAATGAATCGCTCTGAACTATCAGAGGTAATTGCCAAGCCTGCCCAAAAGCTAGGAGTAACATTTGAACCAGGACTAATAGAACGCATTTTAAATGATGTAGAGTCTGAACCAGGGAACTTACCATTATTGGAGTTTGCTTTAACTTTGTTGTGGGAGAAACGCACCAATCAGCAATTGACTCATGCAGCTTATGAAGCTATTGGTGAAGTGCAAGGAGCGTTAGCTAGTCATGCAGATACGATTTACAGGAATTTAAAACCTGCTCAACAGCAACAAGTAAGCCAAATTTTCATGCAATTAGTTCGCCCAGGTGAAGGTACTGAAGATACGAGACGAGTGGCAACAAAAGCCGAATTAGGTGAAGAGAATTGGTCATTGGTGCAAGATTTGGCTGATGCGCGATTGGTGGTTACAAGTCGTAGTGCTGAGGAGCAAGAGACTGTAGAAGTTGCCCATGAAGCTTTGATTCAACACTGGCAACAATTACAAAGTTGGATTGATGAAAATCGCAGCCAAATTATACAGAAAAACCGAATCGAACGATTGGCTGATGAATGGGAAGATAATAAAAAATTGCCTGATTATTTACTGCAAGGTAAACAACTAAACGAGGCTCAGGCTTTCCAGAAGAAAGAATCGGCAAGCTTAAAATTATCGAGTTTAGCTAGGGAGTTTATTCAACAAAGCATCAAGTACAGGCGAACGAATCGCTTCAGACTCATTGGTTTTGGTTTTATTCCTTTAGTGGCTTTAGCTGTATTTTTAGGATTTTCTGCTACTAGAGAAATCAAAATCCGTGGGAATTGGACTATTGTTGAGGAAGCTAAGGGAAAAAAAGATAGCCTTGCAAGAAATCGCTCACTTGAAGAACTGGTCAAGTTTGGTGTCTCCCTCGACTATATTCAACTCAATGGTGCCGACCTCCATTTTGCCGTACTCAATGGTGCCAACCTCAATAGTGCCAACCTCAATGGTGCCAACCTTGAAAATTCTGAGTTCGGTTGTAGAAATATTTCTGAAAGTCAGAACCAATGCACCAATCTCAGTGATGCCCAAAACCTAATATCTAAGCAAGTTAAAGCTGCCCAAAATTGGCAACAAGCCTGCTATAGTCCTGATTTTCGTAAACAACTGGGCTTACCACCTGATACTCGAAAGCAGTGTAAAAATTAACGCTTTTCCATAAACCACAAACTTTTAAAAATGAACCTAATAATAGGGGTTTCAGCCAGAATTAGATCCCTGCTTTAAGGGTGGGGATTTTCACTTCCCAACGCTCTGACATTAAATTTATCCATCGCATTATAAAGGTGATCGCCGCGTTCCTGATTGCCCACGATGCTGGATAATGGGTGTGGTATTGGAAACAGCCATTCTCGATACCGCAGCCTGGGTGGAGTCATGAGCAAAGATAGCGAATCCGTCGAGTTAGTTGTAGTCCAAAAATTAGAAAATGCCCTTAGTGCCAAAATTGAGGCATACTTTGCTGGTGTAATTGACTCCAACCCCGACGTGTTGGAGGAACTGCTGAAATCCAAAAATAGTGAGGGAACCCGTCGGGCTTACCGCAAAGATATTACAGATTTTTTCACTCGCATGACGGGCCAGCGCCCTAACCGGGATTCTATTTTGGAGTTTTTACACCTGGACGGTCACAAAGCAACGCTGGTAGTGACTAAATATAGATCCATACTCAATGAAGCTTCCCTAGCACCTAACACGATTAACCGTCGACTAGCTGCAATTAAATCTTTGGTTGCTTTTGGACGAAAGCTGGGAGTTTGCAACTATGCTGTAGATGTGGACAGTATTCCAGTGCAGTCCTACCGCGACACTAGCGGTGTAACTGAGCAGGAATTTTTGAGTGTGATCCGGCAGTGCGATCGCTCCTTCTTGGTAGGGAAGCGGGACTATGCTTTGTTGCTGCTACTGTGGGGCAATGCTTTGAGGAGAAATGAGATTAGCACCTTGGACTTGAGACATTTTGAAGGATCTAAGGGGACGCTATCAATTTTGGGTAAGGGCAAGCAAGTACGAATAATAATTAACCTGCCAAAAGTCACGGTCATTGCGATTACTGACTGGCTGATTGCCCGTGGTGGTGAAATGTCTTTGTCCCGCCCGTTATTTACCTCGGTGGATTTCCAAAATTATGGTAACAGGTTAACTGGCGATGGCATTTATAAAATAGTCAAGCGCTTGTTTAAACGGGCTGGTGTTGAAAAAACTATGTCCCCGCACCGTTGCCGCCACAGTGCGATTACTGCTGTACTAGAAAAGACCGATGGCAACGTCCGCAAAGCCCAGAAACTCAGCAGACACGCTAAATTAAATACGCTCCAAATTTACGACGATAACCGCAATCGCGATCAACTGGAGATGTCTGAGCTATTAATGGACGGGTTGGATTGAATCAGTTGCCACACTATATAAGAATTTCAGAAACACTTTTTGGGTGGTTCAATTTTGGCAAAATTGAAGTTTTTTAGGTAAAGCCCAGTAGTTATTCAACGAAATAATGGTGGTTTTATGCTCTTTAAAAGATAATAATTCAGTTTCGTTTTAGGCAAAGATGAGTTGAAAGTGTATTTATGTTCCGTTACTAACAAACCTCTTTTACAACCAAATCTTATATGGCAATTAGTCTAACCACATTTGATTTTTAGCTCGTGCCATACTTCTGTAAACTTGTTGTCCAATCTGCCAAAACTCTGGAAGAAATGTGTTTACCCCGCTCCTTGATTAATGAATCAGCCATTGCCGTCACCTCTATCACTGTTTTGTGTGCTGTCTCTACCATCTCAGTCAATAATCGCAGTGTTCTGGTGTAGGTAACACGGTATGCCTTGCAGGTTTCAACAACTAGCCCATCATCACTAGCACAAATCAGCAATTGATGACGGGCAATGGCAATTGTAGATCGATCCGCGACACTTAAAAGGGGCGCTCTAACGCTAAATTCTAGAAAACTAGCAAACATCTCTTCTGTGGAAAGAGTCAGAGGTGTTAAGTATTGGTTAGCAGCTTGGCGAGTTAGGGGTTCCAGTTGATCTGAGTCTAGAAGTTCCTGGGCAATGTACAACGGGCTGTAGTGCTGTTGTAGCCACCCCCACTCGTTCAGCCAGCGAAAATCAATGAGTGCTGTTGCGTCAAGAATTGTTCCATTAAGCGACTGCATAAACCTCATTTTCTTGACGACGCACCCGCAGTTTTTCAACAGTTAAGTTGAGAAGTTCTGCTGCTTTCATCTCTGAAATCTTGCCCAATTTTAAGGACTGCCAAATTAGAAATTCATAACGTTCATTTTCTGGATAATCATCCGCAGCCAGTGCTGGTGGTAATTCCATTGAGTTTTGCAAAGATGCACCATCATGTTGCTTTTTATAAATTGCACATATTTTGGCTTTCTCTTTAGCAAAATCAATGATTCCCATTTCTGCTAAACGATTCAAGATGACTAAGTAACTCACCCGAAAATGCCGTTTGAGTTTGACAATATCTTTGGTAAGTGTGTACATCCGCTCAAATTCAGCTTGGGGAACAAGTAGGTGACTGGCAAAGTAATCAGCCACCTTTTCTCGTGCTTTTTCTTCTTCTTTGGTTCCTTCTTCAATTAGAGTGTCTTGGTACTCTACACGGTGAAAGATTAGGTGTCCAATTTCATGTGCAAGGGTAAATAATTGACGTTCAATGGTGATGTTATGGGTATTTACCAAAACAAAAGCACCTTCAATATCACTACAAGCACTCAGACCAAAGAAACCTTTAATGGGAACGGAGGAGCGTAAAACTTTTAAGCCGATTTCTTCTACAGACTGAAACAGGTTGGCAATGGGAGCATCTCCCAAGCCCAAGCGATGGCGAAATAAAGCAGCTATTGCCTGAATGTGCTTTTCGTTGCCTTCTACTTGGTGGCAAGGTGTACTTTCTGGAGTGTAGGTTGGTAAGCCAACGGCTTGTTCTAAGGCGTTATAAGTTTGCAGCATTCGTAGCACTTGGGCTGCAAACTGGGCATTTTTGTCGAATGTTACATAAGCGCGGAACCGGAAGTTGGGTAGTCCTTCACCTTGTGAGCGTAGCAAGTCATCGAGTGTAATGCCCAAAACACTCGCCAGAGCAGAGAGGATTTTGCTGTCTGGTAAAGTTTTGGCGTTCTCGTAGTTATTGATGCTCTGGCGAGTTACCCCGGTAGTTGCAGCAAGTTGCTCTTGAGACAAGCCTAGACTTTTACGGTAGCGGATCAGGTTCGCAGCAATGATCTCTTTCATGGCTGATTTTTGAGAGCGATCGCTAGAGGTGTCAAAGTTGTTAATACTATTTTCTTTAATTATAATAGAAAATGTCAAAGCAGTTTTACATCAGTTTTAAGGAGGTGATAAAGATATGGCAAAGAATACAGGTAACGGTTATCCTGACTTTTCACGGGATGTGGAAAAGAAAGAGTGGTTCGCGATGGACTATCGCGAACCACCTGCTATTATTTATTATATTTGGAGGTTTCTTCA
>NZ_JBTYKD010000143.1:0-2392 GCF_054880495.1 Nostoc sp. | reverse complement strand
TTCTTTGTAGTTACTGTTGCGGCTTCGGCATCTAGTCTGGCGGCGATCGCTTCTAAGGTTGCTTTTTCAGCCTCTTCGAGCGTTGCGATCGCTAAGAAGGTCGCCGTAGCTGCATGGTTTTCAGCTCTATCTGCCCGATGTTCGAGTTTCTTTGCTTTGCGACCCGTTTTCCATTCCTGGACATGGGACTTCACTTCAGATTCTTTTTCCTCGAATTGAGCTTTGAGCTTTGCCCGATAATCATCGAATTCTTGTTTCTTCGCGTCCAGCTTTGCTTTCGCTTCATCAATTTGAGATTCAATTTCAAGTTGAGTTTTTTTCGGCGCAGATTGAATACTTTCTCTCAGCGATTTTACCCGATCTTCAACCGCTTCTAAATTGTCATGAAGATTTTTGGTGAAGTTATCAATTGCAGTACTCATGATAATTGCTCTAGTATATTGAATTTCTGAAATATGGCTCTATTATGCTTCAAGTGCTTCAAGTTGAGATTTCATCCCAGATTGAGTTTTTTCTCTCCACATTTAATACTTACAAATTTTGAAAAATTTAACCTCTACCTTTTGAACGTTTTAGTAGAAGTTATACAATTCACACACTATTTAAAACCTTATTAAAACATAATTGCTCTTATAAACGATTCCGATTTGCTCCTCTCAGCAAGACTTTCACAGCTATATTTAGACAATAGCATTGCAGTCTTATGTCGCAATTATAAACTGTAACTATAGCGAGTTTTTGCTTAAATTTTTATCAATATCTTCAAGCTTAATCCTTTGGGAGTAGTAATCTAATTCATAATTTATTTCCCTTGAACTTTTCTATCGTATTATCTATAGCGATCGCTTGATTACTTTCAATACCCAAGATGAAAATGTGAGATTTTTTTAATCAATCAAATAACCCTAGAAATCAAACATCACCTTGTAATACTGTAAGAGGAGGCCAGTTTTATTACAAAAAGTGATCATTCGCTCAATTGGATTAAGCTGAGGGCTATTGCGATTTTTGGGATCAAAGGATGTCCGCAATGATGTTTTCTATCTGATTTTCTACCTAGTACAGCACGGCGTAAATAAGCCACCCATTTGTAATCTCTGAAACCCTTGCTAAAACGTAATTACGAATTACGAATTACGAATTACGCGAAGCGGTACTAGTTGGTTGAGAATAGCTGTAGAAACCTTTCTATTTTGTGGCTTAAGTGTTCGTGATGATGCGATAGAAAGGCAGAACATAGCTGCTTCCTGTGATATTAGCGGTGCTTTAAAGATGGTTGTACATGGGCTAGTTGAGCAGCAATTAACTCAATTTTACCGTCAGCGTTGCGATGCCAACCTGTAGCTTGGAGGAGAGTTTTCGGGGTTGGGGGTATTTGGGCTGTGACTTCCCCGGTTTTTCGGTATGCAGAGATATCGCGGATGTCAGACCAGGTGTGTCACCGAACAGCCCGCACTTCTCTACGAGACGCTGCGCGTAGCCTTGCTTCCACGAAGTGGTACGACAAAGCTCAGTGACCATTGTAGACATCGCTCATCACCTGTTGCGTTGGATTTTCCGGTATTCCACCCCGTCCCGTTGCCACAAAGCGGCTGCCTTGATTACTCGCGCACGACTAAATCTCAGATTTAGTCAGGGATAAAACCCTATGAAGTTGCTGCAAAACTTGAGGATGGGAAGACAGCACCTCTTGTCCCATTGTCCTATAAAGGTCAGCTAAACTGAAGAAGAAATGGCTTATTAAGTTTTAATAATTCTGTTATGAGTACTGATTCACCTCTTAATTCTCCCGATAAGTCAGAATCGACATTGGGGAAGCGTTTGAGAAACTTCTTAATTGTAATGGTAGCGATCGCCCTCAGCGTTGCCCTGTTCTTGGGATTGCGAACTGAAACAACCTCAGCTTCCCTTGCCAAATTAAGTGATGCGTCCACACCGTTAGATGTAGCTGTCAGCAACGGCAAACCATCTCTAGTGGAATTTTATGCTGATTGGTGTACTGTCTGTCAGAAAATGGCCCCAGATATCGCTCAACTGGAAACAGAGTATGCTGACAAGATGAATTTTGTGATGCTGAATGTGGATAATCTCAAGTGGCTACCGGAAATGCTGAGATATCGGGTGGATGGGATTCCCCATTTTGTATTTTTGAGTCAGCAAGGGGAAACCATCGCCCAAGCCATCGGTGATCAACCCCGCACGATTATGGCTAGCAATTTAGAAGCTTTGGTTACTGGTTCGTCTCTCCCCTATGCTCAAGCTAGCGGGAAAGTTTCCAAATTCTCAGCCCCAGTCACACCAACCGCCAGTCAAGATGACCCCCGCACTCATGGCAGTCAAGTGATAAATTAGCACTTTGGAGGCACGGCGTAGGAGAGTAGAGAAAGTGCGA
>NZ_JBTYKD010000142.1:0-2269 GCF_054880495.1 Nostoc sp. | reverse complement strand
GAACGATTTTGGATTGAATTGTGATTAAATAATTGATCTAATTGGGCGATCGCATACCGATTAGCAAATTCCCCAAAGGACTCATTGGGATTTAAACGTTGAATTTTATACACCTGTAGTATCCGCTCTATTAATGTAGGAAGTTCGGCAAAAGTCACATATTTATATATTTCACGTCCGAATTTCTGCTTGTTGTCACCTACAAAAACGTGATAGCCCTCCACAGTTCCATTCTCAGCCTCAATGCTGACACCGAGCAGAGTAATATCACTCTTGCTGTGCTGGGCGCAAGATTTTTCGCAGCCGGTGAAGTGGATATTAACTGGGTAATCCAGAGTAATGCGAGTTTCAAGATACTTTGCTAATGCCAACGCATCATCCTTGGTATCCGTGGCAGAAGAGGTGCAACCCTTTTTGCCAGAACAGGCAACTAATGCACTCTTGATGTTGGTTGCAGAGGAATCCAATCCTAAGAAAGTAATCTCTCGCTGGACATCAGCAACCCATTGCTGAGGGATATCTGTGAGCAGCAAATTTTGCCAGGGGGTTAGCCTAAGAGTTCCGCTACCGTATTTTGCTGCTAAATCTGCTAAACCCCGTATCTGCTTACTTTCTAATCGCCCAAGGGGTAAGACGACACCAATGTAAAATAAGCCTTGCTGACGTTGGGGATAAATGCCAATATGCTGATACTTCCCCTCTGACTGCTCCCCCTTACCTTGCAGGTAAGAGGTTAGGTCTTTTTTTGTTTCACTGCATAAAAGAGAAAAAGGTAGACGCTGCTGAACTTCCTGGAGATAATTTTCACAACCCAAAGTATTTAATAACTCTCTTAGACGTACCTGACGCTGACTCGTAGTATTAGTATGAGCTAGATAGACATTCGCCAAAGCTGCCAAGACGGTCAAACATTTCTCTGGTAGTAACAAAATTCCCATATCACTAGGCGGTTGACCCTTTGCGCCTACACTGAGATAGAGGCGAAAATAAACATTACCGTCAACTAAGACAGCAGCAAAGGTGATATCATTCAAGCGATCGCACACCTGAATTATCCCACCACCATCAAAGCAAACGCTAAATTTTGCTGACAGTCCCGAAAGCGCCGGATGTGCAGCAATATAATCATCCCAACCTTGCACAAAAGGGCAAGTGTCGATTAATTCCTGGGTGTCGATACCAGCAGTTGGGCTGGTCATAATATTGCGGATGTGGTCTATAACAGGATTGGCAGAACCCAATTTCATATCCTGTAAATGCTTCAGAGCCTCAGCATTAATCGCCGTGCGGATTTCACGGATTTGTAGGTTAGCTCGATTAGTCACATCCATATAGCCGCCACCGTACTGTTCTGCTATATCTGCGATCGCACGGCACTGCTGGCTACTAATAATCCCACCTGGTATTCTAATCCGAGATAATATACCATCGGCGGCGGGTGTAGCATAAAACAAGCCAGGACAAGTAGCAAATCCAGAAAACAAACTTGGAACTCCTTCCCCGTGCAGCGCAGGGAGTAGACGGTGAGTGTGTCCTGAGAGTTGGCATTCTGACTTGGGTGATCCCATTACAGCTGCGGCACAGTCCCGGAATTTCACCGGAGTTTCCCAACTACAAGCTTTAGTAATTTAGCACGAGAAGGCAGTCAGAAAATTTAATGCTTTGCGGAAGTCCCCATCTTCTCTGCGAGACGCTACGCGAACAAGGTATTCCTAAGATGGGGATTGTGAGCAGAGGATGAACGCGAACAGCGTCACGAAGTAAGGATTACATCCAGAATTTGTTTTTACTTTGTAAAAACAAATTCTGGATGGATGACCAATCCCCAGGATTTTCTGGTAAGGTAGTTACTATCTTGACCACCAATGCCATAAGCGAAAACCAAGCTGCATAGGTAAGTGTCGTAAGAGAACCCTTCTCTTCTCTTCTCATTCGAGAGGCTGCGCCAACGAGAGGCTGCGCCAACGAGAGGCTTCTCTTTCAGAGACGCTAACGCGAACGCCAACGACTTCGCTCAGGGTAAAAGATTTGGGTCTTGGGAAGCAGGACTCCTGCCCTTGGAGGGAATGTAAGACCAAAAAAATTACGGAGTTTTTGAGGCTATTCCCGATGAATTGGGAGAGCTACGACTTCAGCCGTAGGCAAGTCTAAGTAGTTCACTGCTTCATATTTTGAAATCAATTCGGCATTATTCGGGATGGACTTATCCAGACTGTGCAGGTTTTAAGGTAGAGTCAGACGGAGAGAATGGGTATCTGGGTTTGTCTAA
>NZ_JBTYKD010000141.1:0-2290 GCF_054880495.1 Nostoc sp. | reverse complement strand
TTTGGCTTATTCCCTGGTCGCGTTACTTACGTCATTGACCAACAGGGAGTTGTGCAATACGTGTTTGATTCAATGTTTAACTTTAAAGGTCATGTTGAGGAAGCGCTGAAAACTTTGCAACAACTTGCGAAATAAGGGAATGGGCATTGGGCATTGGTTATTTTTCCCTCATCTCCCTAATCCCCCCATTCCCCATGCCCGATTCCCTATTTATTCGAGTGTGACTTTTCCGGCACGACAATGTTAGCGTGGGCTGATTTGCCATTTTTGCCGTTGGTATGACCCTTACCATTGCGGGGATGGATTAGACCATAACCGCCGTGGTTGCGTTCGTAAAGCACGTTAATCTCTCCAGTTTCCGAATTGCGGAACATATAAAAGTCGTGTCCCACGAGTTGCAGTTGTTCTAAGGCTTCTGCAAGGGTCATCGGCGGCATGGAAAAATATTTTGTGCGGACGACTTCGTTGGGCAATTCGGGGGTGCGATCGCCTATTAAATCTGTGACTACCGACTCTGCAACAACTACTTCTGTTGGTTGGGCATGAGTTTTCTGATCTTGACGCCGTTCTTTGTATTTCCGCAGTTGACGGGCAATTTTATCTGCAACTAAGTCAATGCTGGCATAGAGGCTTTCGCTGCTTTCCTCGGCACGGATAACACTACCATTAGCATAAATAGTTACTTCAGCCGCTTGTCTAGTACTAATTCGGGGATTACGGGCTACGCTAAGATGCACATCAACTTCATTTGTAATGCTCTGAAAGTGACTAACTGATTTTTCAATCTTTTGATGTACATACTCACGAATTGCATCGGTGATTTCAATATTTTTGCTATGGATGACAAGCTTCATGTAAACTCTCCCGCTGAATATTTGAATTTGTGAATTTGCTTTGTATGAAAAGAAGTTGCGGTAAGGTATATTACTCCCGCCAAAACAAATTGTGAACTATATTGTATGTACTGCTGGTAATCTGTCTCTAAGCCTGCTGCATCTGAGTTGTTGTCAAATACACCCTTGATTTCCCTCCTCATCTCTGCGCTGATATCCAATTGGATATTCAGATAAAACTCTTGGGTGAGGAAATCTCAGTGGTAGCTCCCGTGGCTACCTTCTCTTTTAAAGCAACGCTTACAGAACTGTTGATAGTTGCTCCTTCTGTGTTCGATTGAGGTTTGCTTGCTGTTGTTCAAGAATACAAATCTTTGTGGAAGTTTGATTGTGTTTGAAATGCAAACAATTTGATTAGAGTCATCAGCCAGTACATTCGTCTTTATTGTCTTGGCATGATGCTTATTGCAGAGAATTCCTCCTAAAACCTATTGAGGTTATATTTTCAACCTAGCACTTTGTGTTTTCTAATGCAGCTTCCCTTGACTTTCCTTTAAAATCCTTTGCAAAACTTAACATTTTTTGACTCCAATCCTGTAACTTGAAAGATATTTCGTTCCCAATAGAGTTGATTTTTGGCATGATTCATAGTATGAAACCACACAAAAACCGTTGTTTGCTGTATAACCAAGGATTAATGCCTTACTTAGAAGCTCATGGATGGCAGCGATCGCTCCTGACTGAGCGCATCCATGACCCCAGTTTAGATGATGTGTTAATTTTGCTAGAACATCCACCTGTTTACACTCTGGGGCAAGGAAGCAACTCAGATTTTCTCAAATTTGATATTGACCCTTCTCTACGAGACCCTTCTCTACGAGACGCTGCGCGTAGCTTGCTTCCACGAAGTGGTACGGCAAGCTCAGGGCATCGCGCTACGCGAACGCTCAGGGTAAAAGGTGAATATGATGTGCATAGAGTTGAACGAGGCGGTGAGGTTACTTACCATTGTCCCGGTCAACTGGTAGGGTATCCTATTTTAAATCTGCAAAGTTATCGTAAAGACCTTCATTGGTACTTACGGCAACTCGAAGAAGTAATAATTCGCGTATTGGCGGTTTATGGGTTGCAGGGAGAAAGAATTCCGGCTTTTACTGGCGTTTGGTTAGAAGGGCGAAAAGTTGCGGCTATTGGGATTAAAGTTAGCCGTTGGATTACCATGCACGGCTTTGCATTAAATGTTTGTCCAGACATGACAGGCTTTGAGCGCATTGTACCCTGTGGTATTTCTGATAAATCTGTAGGCAGTTTAGCCGAATGGATTCCAGGCATTACCTGTAAAGAAGTGCGCTTTTATGTAGCGCAGTCTTTTGCGGAAGTCTTTGGCGTGGAATTAGTCGAGTCGCAGCCTCAAGGATTTTTCCAGTCTGAGTAAATTCAGCTTGGAATTATGTAAT
>NZ_JBTYKD010000140.1:0-6094 GCF_054880495.1 Nostoc sp. | reverse complement strand
CTCAGGGAATATCGCGATCGCAAGCTAGCCGTCAGTTAGCAAAAGCGACTTTCCTTCCCCGTCGCCAACTCTATCAACTAGCTCTTTCTATAGTCCTCACTCCTGAGTCTTAAACAACTAATAAGTAGGTGGGCAGGAAAATTTATAACTATGTAACGAAAACTTAACTATAGGCATTAGAGTTAAATTTAATACGTCGCGTACTGTAGTTGCCCTTTTCTCCCCTAGCTTTAAGGCATAAGGGAGGTCTAACTCATCATCAAATATTTGCCCACATAGTTCGTCTTTTTTCAGGTGCTGCCACTCCAATTCAATTGGGTTCATCTGGGAGCAGTATGCAGGTAAGAAAAAGATGTACAAACCCATGTCTTCCCACTTTGACCATAGCTTTTGCACTTCAAGACATCGGTATATCGGTCCGTTATCCTGTACAATCACTCTGATACGTCCAGTATGAGTGAGCTTCAGTCGCTTCAAGCTCCATCATTTTTTTCTAAAACATTCTTCCAAAAAACAAGTGCTAATCATTGGTGGCTGTGATAAGAATATGCCAGGAGCAATGCTTTGAAAGCATAAACATACGCCTTCCAGTTCTACTTAACTAAAACAGTGGTATCTGATTGTAATTAGATTCATTTTTACCAAGAATTTTAAGCTAATAAAAGGTTAATTAAACTTTGAGTAATGGGAAATTTTGTTTGTTGCTCAAAGTGTAAAAACATCGGACTGGGATTTGCTTCTAAAAAGACATACTCACCCGTTGGTTTTAAACGCCAGTCTATCGCCGTCCACTCTAACATCAAGGCTTTAGTAATGGCTAAACATTGTTGTTGAACTAAAGAAGGCAGTTCTACCGGAATTAACTGTGCTTTTTCATCTTCTCGAAAGTCTAGAGAATTACTGCGAATTTCCGCAGCATAAATGTCTTCTCCTATTACATAGCTGCGGATGTTAGTACCAGGAATATACTCTTGGAATGTTACCGGAGAAAGTCGTAATACCAAATTTAGCCGATGGGGTTCTAAATGAAAGTCACTCACCAACTGAGTATGTGTCCCACCGTACACTGGCTTAAAAATTGTCTTTGGGTAGATTTTACAGAATTCAATTACTTGTTGTGGGTTGTTGCTGATCAATGTCGCTGGAATTTCAACGCCCAGAAGCTTTACTTGACTCAGTTGCAAGGGTTTTTCTTTGTGAAACTGGTAAGCTTGCCAAGAATTGATCCATCTGACTGATTTAGCTTGCAGCAGTGTCCGCAGTACACTCATCGCATCACTAGAAGCAATTGTCTGCTGACCTTCTTCTAATGGCGGAATGTAAGGAGCAGAAAAATTCCGCCAAAAAACACTCTTGATATCTTGCAAATTTAACTGATGTCCCCCTGGTAGAACCAAACAGCCAGCTTGAATATCAGGTTGCCAAGAAATTTGTACCTGAGTTGGAAACAAACGAGTATCTAAGTAATTTACTGCTGTACCTGCTTTTGTCAGCGCATCTTTTATATGTGAAGCATGAGCATCAAAAGAATTACCTAATACGAGAATCTTCATTCTTATATAAAATATTGATAGTTAAATACATCAGCTAAGAGATTAATACTTTTAATCAACTAAAAAGTATTAATCGGCTGCCTCTTAATCAAATAAATTGGCTAAGTAGGTGGACATAATTAAACGTAAAATCCTAACATTTGAAACTCTCTAGGGAAGAAACTTTGTCCATCCTGCCTTCAATCAATTAAAACTGCCAACTGAGCCTCCTACCTAGCACCAGAAAATGATCACAGGATATTATCTTTTAAATGTCTTCGCAATCATCAAGAAAGAAAGTCTAGTGGAAACATAGACCACCGCCTTCTTCTGCCGCCTCACCCGGATGAGGGACAGTAACGTACTCAGTTGTAGCCCCATGACCGCCACCACCTTCTTCTCCTGCCTCACCCCGATTGGCAGTAACGTACTCAGTTGTAACTTTAGCGCCTCCTGTAATTTTTTGAGCGGACTCATCTGTTAATGGCTCTACAAAATCTAGCTCAAGTGCTTCTAGGTCAGATATTTTTAGTTCAAAGGGATGTTTCATATAATTCACCGAAATTTTGCCAAGTAAATGTACTCAGTGTTACTATACCATAGCCAGCAGTACGAACCCAATCCTAATGGATTACCTTAGAAACGCTAGTACAGTGCGGCGTATATAAAGGCATTTAAAATTAAATCCTTCTTGATTATCCCCCATCTTTAAAGACTTTCTGAGGATAGATGAGACAGCGATCGCTTGTAAGTCTGGTCCACCACCTTTTGGATCTAAGTCAATTACCAAGGGATTCAACCCATAAGGTGACTCAGCATCAAGTGCATAGCAAACTTCCGAAGGTAGCCCCAAATCACCATGAAAATCTGCGATAACTATTTTGATATGAGGAAATAATAATGGGAGTTCATGAGCGATCGCTTTTAAAGTCTGGGTTTTCCCGCTTCCAGAAGTCCCCAAAATAACGGCGTGACCATTCCGAAGTTTGGCGGGATTCCAGTAAACTTTGTCACCTAGCAGAATGCCAGATGTATCAGTAACAGAGGTCTTTTTGGATTGATTGGGCTTTAAGGTAGCTGCTGGCAGTGGTTTAGGGGGCATCGGGTTTAAGTTAGGAGTTAGGAGTTAGGAGTTATGAGTTATGAATTATGAGTTATGAGTTAGACATTAGACATTGGGCATTGGGACTATTGACTGCTGCTATTAATCACCCTCACTTGAAGTTGACCTGTGGCGAATTCCTCACGCAATTTGTTTTGGACAATTGCAAGGGGTGCAGCTTCTAAGGTGATGCTGGTATCAGTCGCTTTGATTACAGGGAATTGGTAAGGGTCACGGGGTAAACCTGAAGTTTCCAGCCCATCAACCGTTAGCTGTCCAGTTACAAAAACCATCGCCCCAGTGCGGTTAAACTGTGCGATCGCACTTTCTATCGGTTCATCCTCCAAAGTCAACGCCTCAATATTAGTGATAGCCGGGCGGCCCACATCAGCTGTGATTTCCTGTAAGAAAATTTGAGCATCGGGTTCGGTCGAGGCTTTGTAAATCCGCCCGTCGTCAGATTGCACTAAAAACCCAGTCCCCTGCACCTGGATAATTAGATATTGCCCATTTATCTTAGAGCGATCGCCCGTTTCAACTTGTCGGCTGTTAATGATTTCCCTTCTAAATCCTCAGTGGGAATCTCAAACTGGTGGGCAATTTCCAAGAGCATCTGCTTGGGTGTTGCCGGCTCAATAAATGCCACCATAAAGCCGTCAGCTTGCAGCTCCTCTTCAACTGGCCCAGATGGTTCAGGGACTAGGTAGCCTTCCATGCGTCCGGTAGTTTTGATGTGGTCGTGTACCATTTGCTGTACTTGTCCGGCATCCAGGTAAGCTTTACCGCCCTCCTTCCAGGTTGTAATCCGAAGGTATCGTGTCCGTCCGTAGAAGGTGTCGCGCTGAATCCCGTATTTTTTTTGTAAATCTAATATGGAAATTTTCAAATTTTCAACATTATTTTGTGAGGCAGTCCGGTCTTGGGGGTTTCCCCCATGAGGAACTGCCGAAAGGGTATCGGGTTGACTGTCTGCCATAAAAGTAAGATTGTATGCCGATTTATTATCTATTTTCCGTCATACAGTCCGGCATACTGTACGGTGAGATTACGGGATGTATTGTGAAGTTTCACCAGACAAGGTAATACGGCAACTCTCGTGGTAATTACTGCGTTCCGTTAGGTCGCTGTAGGCGAACGGCAAGCTCTGTTATAGCAGTCGCCATCTAAGTTAGGACGTAGGATATATAGAGAAGTGATTAATTTCTGCATTCCTATGGCAAACCCTTACAGTTATGACCTACGACGAAAAGTGATAGAGGCGATTGAACTCAATGGAATGAAGCGCTGCCAAGCCAGTGAATTCTTCAACATCAGTCGTAATACCATCAATACATGGTTTCAGGGTCGGAGGGAAAGGGGTGACTTTAATGCCCAAATTATTTTACTTCGCTATCAGTTTTTATCAATGCTTCCAACTGTACCAAAAGCTTTTCTACCTTAGCTTTTTTCTTCGGGTCATCCCACACTTTAACTTTCTTGAAGCGTTGGAACGTATTATCAACACGCTCTTTTATGGATGCTGATTCTGTTTGAGATGGAGTCTCTGATTGAGCAGCAGACTCAATTTCTTGAATCTTAAGCTTGATTTCGCTCAGTGAGAGATTTAGGACTTTCGTATCTAAGAGTAACTGTTTTCTTGTTGACTCATTTTTAAATCGTGCGCTCGCTCGTGCCTTGGTGTATTCAAGTTGCCCAGAGCGCAGGACTTTAGCACATGTCTATCAGAAGAACGCGATTTTTCTTTTTTTGAGCGAGGTGGTAGCCCAAGTTCATTGTTAAACTTGTTTTTCCCACTCCCCCTGATTGATTAAATAGCGCAATAATGCGGGTTTGGGTCACTTTAATAAATTGCGGTTATCACAAAAAAGCCTCTAATACA
Organism: Nostoc sp.; assembly: GCF_054880495.1. Classification (NCBI taxonomy): domain Bacteria; kingdom Bacillati; phylum Cyanobacteriota; class Cyanophyceae; order Nostocales; family Nostocaceae; genus Nostoc; species Nostoc sp. The sequence continues at coordinate 1,581 of NZ_JBTYKD010000140.1, read as the reverse complement.
CGCAGATTGTAGCGCTAGGGCAAGGGTAATACAACTGGGGAAAGTAAGAAATTTGGGATGCGATGACTCTGAAATCGCCGGAGGTGCGATCATCCAGAGCGATCGCAGTGATATGGCTTTTTGCCCTGAGTATATCCTCATGACGGATATACTCAGGGCAACCGACCCTCAGTCCGAAGCCTGTTAGCGATGCGTTTAATCTCAGTTTCGCCTTGATGTAAGGCATCTGGGCTGGTGTGAACTGAGTAGTAACCCAACACCAGATTGTGTGGGTGCTTAATGGCGGAACCAAGCACAAATGTAGTGTCACCTTCGGCATGGAAATCAATGGCAGCATCTGATTCCTCAAAAACCACAAGCTCGCCAGATGCCAACGTATTATGATCACTATGCAGTATTCCGGCCTGTACGGCGACCCAGCACACGGTGTGACCTGCATCTGGTTCAAAGTGCCAGTGTTCTTTATCCTTCAGTCGCACGGCGAGGTAATTTATGGATGGCGGTGCAGCAATAGGGCTTTTTGCAGTCCCGTACCGACCCAACACTACACGCACCGCCCCTGACTCTTCTACTTCATGCGGAGACAGATAGACGCTTTGTGCAGGAGCAAGCTCTTGCTCAGGCGGTAACGCGATCCAAAGTTGAAATCCCTGCATGAGTGAGCCGCCACTACTCCCCCCCTGATGCCAGACGCCACCGCCAGCACGCATCCACTCAACACCTCCCTGTGGAAGAATACCTTGCTTGCCCGTGCTGTCTTCATAAGATGCTTCACCCGACAGCATAAAGGTAATTGTCGCAATGCCTGAGTGGGGATGCCATCCAAAGCCAGATGCACTCAGAGGTTGCGCCTCAAAATAATCGAGAAACACGAAGGGCTTGATCAGCTCTCCAACGTCAGACGGACTGACCAAGCGAGTGATCGGTCCGCTTCGCTGCCCCCAGGTACGATGAATGATATGGCGCGTGGAGTGGTTTGACGAGATGCTGTCTACTGTCTTCAAATCCAAAGGTGCGATGCTTAATTTTTCCATAACCGTTACCTGCCTTCTTATATATTTCATCTACCCATTTTTTGAGAAATGAGGGACATGAGAACGATCCGGTGCGATCACCCTGATTATCCTGATTATCTTCTAAGAATAAGGCGATGCCCAACTCTTGGAGACGCTGGGCGTAGCAAGATCCCAAAGGGTACGGCGCCGGCTCAGGGTAAGACCTACGGCGGGAAACTACGCCCACTTAACCATTGCCTTCATAAAATCCATCAGTGGCTAACCGAGTTCAAGCAACAAATTTATCACTGTACTGGCAGAATCTAGAGTCAAAGCGCTGCGGTCAAAGTGAACCTACTCAGAATTTTAGCCCTTTAAAGTAAGGCATCGCTTTGACTTACCAAACACAAAGGCGATCGCACCCCTGAGAAGACTGCGATCGCTCCCGCTTGTAAGCAGTTCCGCCAAATAGTCTTGGAGGCAATTAATATTGTAAGCAACTCAGGTCTAAAGACACTGAGCTTTAGCCCAGATCGAACATCCCAAACAAAGACATTTGTCCTTGCAACTGGCACGTCAACCCCGG
>NZ_JBTYKD010000139.1:0-26235 GCF_054880495.1 Nostoc sp. | reverse complement strand
AGAGCGTATCGTTCCCACTATTTCCCACAATGTTGTCATCGTAGGCTGTACCTGAGATATTTAATCTTTCGATATTCTTATAGCTAACCCGATTCGTGCCCGCCGTAATTTCTCCAATGTTAGTAGTGGCATTAAAAATAGTTGTTATCCCCACCCCTGTATTAGTATAGGTGTAATCAACGGACAACACATCGTCACCCTTACCTCCATCTATTGTATCATTGCCACTATTACCCACAGAGAGCGTATCGTTCCCACTGCTCCCCACAATGTTGTCATCGTAGGCTGTACCTGAGATATTTAATCGTTCGATATTCTTGTAGCTAACCCGATTCTTGCCCGCCGTAATTTCTCCAATGTTAGTAGTAGGATTGAAAGTCGAAGTGATCCCGCCTGTAACAAAGCTGTAATCGACGGATAAAAAATCATCACCCTTACCCCCATCTACCGTTTGAGTCACTAAGTAAGAGGGGACAATATCTGGGGATGCGGTGCTTACATAGAAGGAATCATTGCCATCGCCTCCAGAGAGTAAGTTATTGCCTGTTGAAATTGTGGCATCCAAGGTATCGTCACCAGCGCCACCGTTGAGGGTGTTATTGCCTGAGGAGGGGAAAAGATTCTGTCCAATGGCGTAGGATATGGCATAGCCAGAGATGGAGAGAGAATCATTGCCATCCCCCCCAGAGAGTAAGTTATTCCCTGTTGAGTACTCAGCAGCCAAGGTATCGTTACCAGCACCACCGTTGAGGGTGTTATTGCCTGAGGAGGTAAAACTATCAGAGTACGCTCTATAATAATTAAACCCAGAGGTAGACAGAGAATCATTGCCATCGCCTCCAGAGAGTAAGTTATTGCCTGATGGAGACTGAGCATCTAAGGTATCATTACCAGCGCCACCGATGAGGGTGTTATTGCCTGAGGAGACGAAATAGATGTGTGGGTTGGAGCTGTTATTAATGTAAGAGGCGTAAAGAGAATCATTGCCATCGCCCCCAGAGAGTAAGTTATTGCCTTTTGAAGCCCCAGCATCCAAGGTATCGTTACCAGCGTCACCGTTGAGGATGTTATTGCCTGTTGAAAATTCAACATCCAAGATATCATTGCCCGCACCACCAATGAGAGTATTATTCCCCGTACCACCTCTCAAAAGGTCGTTGCCACTTTTGCCATCGATTTTATCATCACCCCCCTGACCATTGATCACATCATCTGAGTTGTCAAAGCCGTTAACATTATTGGAGAGGTCATTAAGGAAGGTGACTGTGTTCTTGTTGAAGATATTGTTTTGAGTGGAGTTGGCATTGAAGACATCAAAGCTGTCCGTGATGCTAGTTTGCCCATCAAACAGGATATTGCCCAAGTCTACAGAGCCTCCTGTAGATTTGCTAAGGTTATCCAGGTTTTCCAAGGCAAAGTTTTGCAGGATGACTTTGGGACTATCCTCGGCTTCAAAGGCGATTTCTAAATTGTTGTCATTCTGGGTCAGCAGCAGATTTCGAGCCGTGAAGCCATAGCCGAAAAATGTTAGGATATCCACTTCGGCAATGACTGCTGCCGAGGGATTTACGCCTTTACCTATGCCACCAAAATCGGTGATGGTACAAGTGTCGTCGTAGTCGACGTAGTAAATGTCCTTGCCGCCTCTACCAGTCAAGGTGTCGTTGTAACTGCCGAATAGTGTATCGTTACCGTTGGTTCCAATGATATTTGCCATAATTTTCTAGCTACCTAAGTCGATTTTTTCAGTAACTTCAGTTGTCAATTTGCAGTTTGTGCTGTTTTCAGGCACAAAAATTCACCGAAATCTGTGTACCTTATACGTCACTCTTGAGGATCAGTAATATTTCTGGAATATTCACCCTTTGACTGGCTTTATCTTACTTAGATGTCTATGCTTAAGTAAGCATCTTTGCATACTCTTCACATTATTGACCAATAAATGTATATATAAATACTGATCTTTGTCTAATCTTCATATTCTTCTAGTTTCTAGACAATAAGAAAGCAGACATGATTTAAGTTAACCAAGAACACTTGCAAACCATCTGCACTCATGCCGAAAGTTAAGGAACAAAACCAAACATCTACTCTCTGTTAACACTAATTGCATTGAATAATCGAATGCGGGGTGCTATTTTAAGCACCTCGTAATCCGTGCCCCTTAGTGATGAAAAAACCCTAATTCCGATTAAACAACCACAAAATTATTTTTAGTTAATGACAATCCAGCAGATAATTGGGCAAATTTTACCTGAGTAAACGCACTTGCACTGCCATCTTGGTCAAAATACAGTCCACCTGTAATATTGTCATAGATAAATCGTTGAGTGCTTGTTGTTGCAGATGTTCCGAGGGTAAACTGGCTTGTCTGAAGTGAACCGATTGATAACCCGCCACCAAAACCAGCAGCCGATACCTGAATCAATTCATTAGTCGCGTTGAAGTCATAAATAGTATCAATACCTTCCTTGTAACTATTGAAAGCAAAGGTATCAGTCCCAGATCCTCCAATTAGGGTATCATTACCGTTGCCACCTGTGAGGATATCATTGCCATTCCCACCATCAAGGGTGTTATTACCAGTGGCGCTAGAGGCGGAGATATAATCATTGCCATCACCCCCAGAGAGTAGGTTATCGCCTGTTGAACCGCTAGCACTCAAGCTATCGTCACCTGCACCTCCGTTGAGGGTGTTATTGCCTAAAGATCGGTAGTCGAAGCCGCTGTAGTCGCCAGAGACGGAGATATAATCATTGCCATCGCCCCCAGAGAGCAGGTTATCGCCTGTTGAACCGCTAGCAGTCAAGCTATCGTCACCAGCGCCACCGTTGAGGGTGTTATTGCCCTCTGAGCGGTAGTCGCGGTAGTCGTAGTCGCTGGAGGAGTAACGGTAGTCGTAGTAGTAGCCAGAAAGGTCAATAAAATCATTGCCATCGCCCCCAGATAGCAGGTTATCACCTGTTGAACCGCCAGCACTCAAGGTATCGTTACCTGCACCTCCGTTGAGAGTGTTATTGCCCTCTGAGCGAGAGTAAGAGGAGGAGTAACTGTAGCTGTAGCTGTAGTAGCCGCCAGAAAGGTCAATAAAATCATTGCCATCGCCCCCAGAGAGCAGGTTATTACCTTTTGAACCGCTAGCACTCAAGCTATCGTTACCAGCACCTCCTTCTAGGGTGTTATTGCCTAAAGAGCGAGAGTCCCGGTGGGGGGAGTTGGAGAAGTACTGGACGGAGCCAGAAAGGTCAATAAAATCATTCCCATCGCCTCCAGAGAGCAGGTTATCGCCTGTTGAACCGCCAGCATTTAAGCTATCGTCACCTGCACCTCCTTTTAGGGTGTTATTCCCTGTTGAACCGCTAGCATTTAAGCTATCGTCACCAGTACCACCGTCAAGGGTATTATTTCCCGCACCGCCAATGAGAGTATCATTTCCCGTACCACCAATGAGAGTATCATTTCCCGCACCACCTCTCAAAAGGTCATTACCACTCAAGCCGTTGATGATGTCGTCACCCCCCTGACCATTGATAACGTCATTGGAGTTGTCAAAACCCGTAATGTTGTTGTCTAGGTCATTGAGAAAGGTAACACTGTTCCTCTTGAACAGACTAGTTTGAGTGGAATTAGCATCAAACACATCAAAACTGTCGGCGATGCTGGTTTGTCCATCAAACAGGATATTGCCAATAGCTGGTCGTGAAGAAGTTGCTGGCAGATTATCCAGGTTTTCTAATTTGAAGTTTTGGAGAATGACTTTGCTATTAGCGACATCTTCAAAGGTGATTTCTAAGTTGTTACCATTTTGAGTTAATTGCAGATTTTGAGCAGTGAAACCACTACCTGTAAATTGCAAGGTGTCTAAGGAAGCAATCACCGCTGTTGAGGGATTTGAGCCTTTATCCACGCCACTGAAATCGGTGATTATATCAGTACCGTTGCCCAAGTTGTAAACAAATTTATCATTGCCAAGGCCACCAGTTAGGGTATCGTTATCATTCCCACCTGTCAGGATATCATTACCTGCACCGCCAATAATGGTATCATTGCCACTATAGCCACCAGATAGGGTATCGTTCCCACTGTTGCCCACAATCTTGTCATTGTAGTTTGTACCTAAGATATTTAATCGTTCGATATTCTTGTAACTAACCAGATTCGTCCCCGCCGTAATTTCTCCAATATTAGTAGTGGCATTGAACGTCGTTGTGATCCCCCCTGTAGCATTGCTGTAGCTGTAATCGACGGACAACACATCATCACCTGCTCCCCCATCTATCGTATCATTGCCACTATAGCCCCCAGAGAGCGTATCGTTCCCACTGTTGCCCACAATCTTGTCATTGTAGTTTGTACCTGAGATATTTAATCGTTCGATATTCTTGTAACTAACCTGATTTGTGCCTGCCGTAATTTCTCCAATGTTAGTAGTGGCATTGAATGTCGTTGTGATACCCCCTGTAGCATTGCTGTAATCTACGGACAGCACATCGTCACCCTTACCCCCATCTATCGTATCTTTGCCATTAGTGCCCCCAGAGAGCGTATCGTTCCCACTGCTCCCCAGAATATTGTCATCGTAGGCAGTACCTAAGATATTTAATCCTTCGATATCCTTGTAACTAACCCGATACGTGCCCGCTGTAATTGATCCAATGTTAGTAGTAGGATTGAATGTCGAAGTGATCCCCCCTGTAGCATTGCTGTAATCGACGGACAAAAAATCGTCACCCTTACCCCCATCTACCGTTTGAGTCACTAAATAAGAGGGGGCACTATCTAATGCTGTGCTTACATAAAAGGAATCATTGCCATCGCCCCCAGAAAGTAAGTTATTGCCTATTGAAATGGTAGCATCCAAGTAATCGTCACCAGCGCCACCGTTGAGGGTGTTATTGCCTGAGGATGGTGGTATGTAATCAGCGTAGTTACCCATACCACTAGAGGTGGAGAGAGTATCATTGCCATCGCCACCAGAGAGTAGGTTATTGCCTGTTGAAATGGTAGCATCCAAGTAATCGTCACCAGCGCCACCGTTGAGGGTGTTATTGCCTGAGGAGCTATAATTAGGGTCTCCTCTATAAGTATTAACGCCAGAGGCGTAAAGAGAATCATTGCCATCGCCCCCAGACAGTAAGTTATTACCTGATGGAGACGCAGCATTCAAGTAATCGTTACCAGCGCCACCGTTGAGGGTATTATTGCCTGAGGAGTCAAAAACCATGTGTCCATCGTAAGTAAGAATGTAAGAGGCAAAGAGAGAATCATTGCCATCGCCACCAGAGAGTAAGTTATTGCCTGATGAAGCCCCAGCATCCAAGGTATCGTTACCAGCGCCACCGTTGAGGGTGTTATTGCCTGTTGAAAATTCAACATTCAAGTAATCGTTACCAGTGCCACCAACGAGGGAGTCATTGCCAGTATCAACGTTCTGGGAGTCATTTCTCGTAGCACCATCGAGGGTGTCATTGCCTGCACCACCAATCAGAGTATCATTGCCGGCATCACCTCTCAAAAGGTCATTCCCACTCTTGCCGTCAATGATGTCATTACCCCCCTGACCATTAATCACATCATCTGAGTTGTCAAAGCCGTTAACATTATTGTTCAAGTCGTTAAGGAAGGTGACTGTGTTCTTGTTGAAGATAGTGCTTTGGGTGGAGTTGGCATTGAAGACATCAAAGCTGTCTGTGATGCTAGTTTGCCCATTAAACAGGATATTGCCTAAGTCTACAGTGGCTCCTGTAGATTTGCTAAGGTTATCCAGGTTTTGCAGGACAAAGTTTTGCAGGATGACTTTGGGACTCAAATTTTCTCCTATAGAATCTACCAACCCTTCAAAGGTGATTTCTAGATTGTTGTCATTCTGGGTCAGCAGCAAATTTTGGGGAGTGAGTCCTGCACCTTGGAATTTTAGGGTGTCTACTTCGGCAATGACTGCTGCTGAGGGATTTACGCCTTTACCTATGCCACCAAAATCGGTGATTATATTAGTATCGGTGCCGTATAAATCCAAGTCGTAAACAAATTTATCGTTGCCACCTCCACCAGTCAAAGTGTCGTTGCCATAGGAAGCTGTGATCGTATCGTTACCAGCTTTCCCGTTAATCGTGTCGTCGGAGTCGCTGCCCACTAGGGTATCATTACCGTTGGTTCCAATGATATTTGCCATAACTTTTACCTATCTGAATAGTCTCAAAATAACTAGATAGTCAGTATCTTAGTTAAATATATATACTTAAATCAGCATCTTTGCATACTCTTCACATTATTTCCCGAAAAATGTATATACAAATACTGAGCTTTATGTAATCCTCATATCTAGTTTCTAGGCAATTAGGACTTACGCAAAACTATACGCCCTCCGGGGCAATTCATGTAGCTTTAGCTGACCGCAGGGTATTGCCCCTACCTAAAAATCAGGGTTTTAGCTATTTTTTGCGTAAGTGCTGGCAATAAGAAAGCAGTAGGCAGATGTTTGAAGGAGTGATAGAAAGAAAATACATATTTTCCTTTTTGAGGGCTGCGATGCCCTTCGACAGGCTCAGGGTAAGACCTGCGGCGGGCTGTTCGGTGACGCCGGCCAATATCTTGTATTTAAGCGAGAATCGTTATAGATTGTTAAAATTACAAACGCAGAGATGATCCGACTGAGCCAAGAACACTTGCAAACCATCCGCACCCATGCCGAAAGCACCTACCCAGACGAATGCTGCGGTATAATTTTAGGCTATCTAGCTAATCAGGGCAAAACTGTGGTAGAAGTCATGCCAATAGAAAATGCCTGGAATATAGAAGCGGCTGCTGAGTTTTCAGCGGAACGCACAACAGAAAGTAAAAGACGGCAATATGCGATCGCACCCGAAATTATGCTAAAAACACAAAAGGAAGCACGCGATCGCTCACTGAACATTATCGGCATTTTTCACTCCCACCCAGATTATCCTGCTATCCCTTCAGAATGCGATCGCCTATACGCTTGGCAAGGATACTCGTATATAATAGTTTCTGTCCAAAACGGCAAAGCTGGAGAACTGCAAAGCTGGAGTCTTGATGATCATCATCAGTTTCAAGCAGAGGCAATTGAAAATATCATTTAACGGCTTAGTTTTAAGATAGTCACTCATAGCGGTTTTCGCGGCCGCCACGGATGAAAATTCGTCTTCCCATTCGGCTACGCTCCGGCTACGCTCCGGCTACGCTCACGGCAAGCCTAATCCCTATCTGTATAAGAGATACAGTTTTTCGATAGGATTAATATTCCGCTCTCCCATATCATAACTGCTATGCTCAATCCCAATCTGGACGAAATCCAGTTGACCAAAGACGATTACGAACGCTACTCCCGACACCTGATTTTGCCAGAAGTCGGACTAGAAGGGCAAAAGCGCCTGAAAGCCGCCACTGTACTATGTATCGGTACAGGTGGACTAGGTTCACCACTACTTTTATATCTGGCGGCGGCGGGTATTGGACGCATCGGGATTGTCGATTTCGATGTTGTCGATACTTCCAATCTGCAACGCCAAGTAATCCACGGTACATCCTGGGTGGGTAAACCCAAGATTGAATCGGCAAAAAACCGGATTCAGGAGATTAACCCCTATTGTCAAGTTGATTTATACGAAACCCGCCTGAGTTCTGAAAACGCCCTGGATATCCTCCAACCTTATGATATAGTGGTAGATGGTACCGATAACTTCCCCACCAGATATCTAGTTAACGATGCCTGCGTATTGCTGAACAAGCCCAACGTCTACGGTTCAATTTTACGCTTTGAAGGGCAAGCTAGTGTATTTAATTACGAAGGTGGCCCCAACTATCGTGACCTTTTCCCAGAACCACCACCACCAGGAATGGTTCCCTCTTGTGCAGAAGGTGGCGTATTGGGAATTTTGCCAGGAATTATTGGTTTAATCCAGGCAACCGAAACTGTCAAAATCATTTTGGGACAAGGTAATACCCTGAGTGGGCGGTTGCTGTTATACAACGCCTTAGAAATGAAATTTCGGGAGTTAAAGCTGCGTCCTAACCCGATTCGCCCAATGATTGAAAAGCTGATAGACTATGAACAATTCTGCGGGATTCCACAAGCTAAGGCAGAGGAGGCAAAACAGCAGATGGAAAGTCAAGAAATGACCGTCAAGGATTTGAAGGAATTGCTGGATAGCGGTGCGAAGGATTTTGTACTGCTGGATGTACGCAACCCTAATGAGTACGATATTGCCAAGATTCCGGGTTCAGTTTTGGTACCCTTACCAGACATTGAAAATGGGAATGGCGTTGCTAAGGTGAAGGAAATATTGAACGGTCACCGCTTAATTGCTCATTGTAAGATGGGCGGACGATCGGCAAAAGCCCTCGCCATCCTCAAGGAAGCTGGGATTGTCGGAACGAATGTCAAAGGCGGAATTACCGCTTGGAGTCGAGAAATCGATCCGTCAGTTCCAGAGTATTAAAAACGCTTTAGGTACCAGAGGAAAGCGCAGAGGTACGCAAAGTTATTCTCTGCGTACCTCTGCGGTTAAAATCTGACTTTCTTAATTACGAATTACCTTAGCGTCACGCAAAGCGAGCCCGCGTACTCTTAGAAAGAAGCAAGCTACGCTTTTAGCGTCTCGTAGAGAGCCTCATTACGAATTACGAATTACGAATTAGTCTTAGCTACAGGTTTCACCTGACTCAACAAATTGTGCAGTTTCTCGCCTTCAATCACCTCTGTTTCTAAGAGTTGAGTAGCGATCGCTTCTAGCAAGTCTCGATTCTGTCTGAGAATCTCTAGGGCTTGTTCGTGGGCTGTTTCCACGATTTCCTTGACTTCGCTATCAATCGCTTTTGATGTCTCTTCACTCACCGCCCGCCGGGGATTAGTAGCACCATTACCTAGGAACATTGCTTGTTGTCCTTGTTGGTAAGCTAGTGGCCCTAAGACTTTGCTCATCCCATAGGCTGTTACCATCCGTTCTGCCAAGTCAGTTGCTCGTTGCAAATCGTTGGAAGCACCTGTTGTAATACTGTTAAACACAATCTCTTCGGCGGAACGTCCACCTAACAGAGTCGCAATTTGACCCCGCAGTTCTGTTTCATTCATCAAAAAGCGGTCTTCAGTTGGTAATTGCAGAGTGTAGCCCAAAGCTGCCATCCCACGGGGAATAATCGAAATCTTTTCTACGCGACCGTTTCCGGTTGTTAACGCCCCGACCATTGCGTGACCAACTTCATGGTATGCAACAATCTTTTTCTCAGTCTCGTTCATTACCCGACTCTTTTTCTCTAAACCGGCGACTACCCGCTCAATTGCTTCGGCAAAGTCTTCTTGAGCAACACTTTGACGCAAATTGCGAGCTGCCAATAATGCGGCTTCATTCACCAAGTTTGCCAAATCTGCGCCAGCAAAACCAGGAGTACGAGTAGCGATCGCTTTTAAATTTACATCATCTCCTAATTTTACCTTTTGAGCGTGAATCTTGAGAATTGCTTCCCGATCAGATAAATCGGGACGGTCTACCAACACTTGGCGGTCAAAGCGGCCTGGACGTAGTAAAGCGGGGTCTAGTATTTCCGGGCGGTTGGTAGCTGCTAGCACAATCACCGTTGCATCCCCAGCTGCAAACCCGTCCATCTCTGTTAGTAATTGGTTGAGGGTCTGTTCCCGCTCATCGTTACCACCGTAGAAACCATTACTGCTACGAGACTTACCGATCGCATCCAATTCATCAATGAATACAATACAGGGAGCTTGTTTTTTAGCTTGCTCAAATAAATCTCGCACTCTGGAAGAACCGACACCGACAAACAGTTCCACAAACTCCGAACCAGAGATACTGAAAAATGGAACTCCTGCTTCTCCGGCTACGGCTTTCGCTAAAAGTGTCTTCCCAGTACCGGGAGGGCCAACTAATAACACACCTTTGGGAATCCTAGCGCCAATTTGCGTAAAGCGCCCTGGAGTCTTGAGGAAATCCACAATTTCCACTAACTCAGTTTTCGCTTCTTCTACCCCAGCCACATCTGCAAATGTGATTTTAGCTGATTCGCCTTCAACGTAAACCTTAGCTTTGCTCTTACCAATAGAGAGAACACCTTGGGGACCACCACCACCGGCACCACGGGCGAGAAAGAACTGCCAAATGCCAATAAAAATCAGTGGTGGAATCACCCAACTCAAGAGGGTTGTAAACCAAGTATTCTTAGGTGGAGGTGTAGCAGCGAATTCAACTCCCTTTTGTTCTAGCAGTTTGGGTAACTCTAAATCAAATATTGGTGTAGTTGCAAATACTTGTCCAGGCTCGGCATTTTCTGTTTTTAGTTGGTATGTGATCTGGTTTTGACCAACAGAAACGCGACTAACTTCCCCTTCTTGTACTTGATGAATAAATAGGCTATAGGGAACACCAGTAGGGCCAGAAGCAAATAAACCAGGCAAAAATAAATTTAAGAGCAGGAATAGCCCTGATACTGCAAGCAATATATTAGCAATGATCCGAAACTGAGGTGATTTAGGCTGTTCTTTAATTGCCATAAATGTTACTTACCAATCCTTAAAATGAAAACTTTTGAGAATCTGACTTTCTGGGAAAGTCCGCTATTTACCATCCAACTAGTTGAAGCAGCAGCTTATACTGTTTCCAACCAATCAAAAATTTGGGCTAACTGATCTAGTGTCACCAGCCCATACTGCCAGAGGGTCATGGCTAAAAAGTTGGGGGTCTGTTCGCAATGTCGCAAAGCAAGAGAAATTGCTCCACCAGAAATACCCAAGTCTTCTTCTAAAAAATGCACCAATTGATCTATAGCTTTCATAGCAATGTTAAGCAATGTTAATTAAGTTTTATTTTTGACTTAAAGGAACTTGATTAAAGACTGTTCCAAAATGCCTCACAGACAAGACTCGCTATCGGTGACGCTAAGTTGTTCAGTTTGTCTTGATCGTCAACGATACTACCACATCTGATAAGTTCTCCCATTTAGCAATGTTTGCAGGTTTTTTTTATTTATGTAATTAAACTTAACAATTAAATTAATCTTTGGGAACTAACGAGCAAATACGGTTTACCGTACTCAAAGAATTAATATCACTCGAAATGAGAGAATTTTAGTGAAGAGAACGCTGTCGAAGAAGACGGAGAGATTGGGGGACACAAAGATAAATCCCCATGTCCTCTTCCATATCTCTGTTTTATACACCAATACGCTTGGGTTAAGGGACTTCCAAATAAAAAAATATCCAACTATTTATTGTGGGGTGGGGTTCTTTTTTTGGTTTATGCAAGAAGTCTTATGTTCCTTTCTCACCAAAAATTTATATCTTTAGATAGATACATACACGTTCTAGTTAACTAGATATATATTTATTTTTTTCTAGATGCGAAATATTTTGTTACTTAAAATTGTCTAAGCAGTTTAGCGATCGCTGACTCAAGTCTGCTGAACAGGTGGGAAAGTGATTAGCTCACGCCCAAAATTTAGTTACCGGCTCCTCTTAGACAGAGTTGATTTCTCTAGCACAGGCAATGGAAAGGCTATTGTTTGTGTAAGTCCTCCCCCACTCACAGAATAAATTTATCGCCAGAATGATGCTCATTAGTACCACTAGCGTCTAAGCTAGTACGGGTGAACTATATCCAGCATGGAATGTCTGACTTAATTCTGTTTTGGCATCGGCGCGATTTACGCATTTCTGACAATACTGGACTGGCTGCGGCAAAACAGCAGAGTCCGAAAGTGGTGGGCGTGTTTTGCCTTGATCCGCATATTTTGGAGCGGGATGATATTGCTCCGGTGAGAGTAACTTATATGATTGGCTGTTTGCAGAAACTCCAAGAGCGATATGCGAAAGTGGGTAGCCAGTTATTAATACTCCACGCCAATCCAGTACAAGCGATACCAGCTTTAGCCGAGGCAATAAATGCCAAAGCTGTTTTTTGGAATTGGGATGTAGAACCTTATTCGCAAGAACGCGATCGCACCATTATAAATGCCCTCAAAGAAAAAGGTATTCAGTTTCTTAACCAAAACTGGGATCAGATTCTCAACTCCCCAGATGAGATCCGCACGGGTAGTAACAGTCCTTATACGGTTTACACGCCCTTCTGGAGAAATTGGATTACCAAACCGAAGAATCAACCAGTAAAAACACTGCAAAATGTTGAGGGCTTAACAGAAGCTGAACAAGAAATTGTCAAACTTGCAGGAGCGATCGCATTACCTTCAGCGAAAGATTTAGGATTTATCTGGGATGAACAATTGATTATTTCACCTGGAGAGGCGGCAGCGCAAGAACGACTAGAGGAATTTACTACTAAAGCGATTACTGAATACCAAGAACAGCGCAATTTTCCCGCAGTGGACGGAACATCGCAACTGAGTGCAGCATTAAAATTTGGCGTAATTGGCATTCGCACTGTTTGGCAAGCCACCATAGAAGCACTAGAAAACAGCCGCAGTGAGGAAACAGCAGTTAATATCCGCACATGGCAACAGGAATTAGCTTGGCGGGAATTTTATCAACATGCAATGTATAACTTCCCGGAATTAGCTGATGGTGCTTTCCGCGAAACCTTCAAAGACTTTCCTTGGGAAACTAACGAAGAATATTTCCAAGCTTGGTGTGAGGGGAGAACTGGCTACCCCATTGTGGATGCAGCAATGCGCCAGATGAATGAAAGCGGCTGGATGCACAATCGCTGTCGGATGATTGTCGCCAGTTTCCTCACTAAAGACTTGCTAATTAATCCCCAATTGGGAGAAAAATACTTTATGCAGAAGTTAATTGACGGAGATTTATCTGCTAATAATGGCGGTTGGCAATGGAGTGCTTCTAGTGGTATGGACCCCAAACCTGTGCGGATTTTCAACCCAGCCAGTCAAACACAAAAATTCGATCCAGAAGGGGAATATATTCGGCAATGGGTATCAGAATTGCGGTCTGTAGATCCAGAATATTTAGTTACTGGTAAAATTCCATCTTTACAACGTGATGCTGTTGGCTATGCTGAACCAATTGTGGATCATAAAATACAACAACAGCAGTTTAAACAGCGTTATCAACAGCAAAAAAATATTAGTAGTGGTGAGTAAAATTGTTGATTTTTTTAATGTTTATTTAAGAATGAACCTCTGAGCTTTGGGAATGAACCGCAGAGGCGCAGAGAACACAGAGAGAGAAGGAAAAAATTTCTTAACTGAAATGTATTGCAATAAGTCTGGGCAATATTGGCCCAGCTTACAACCAGATGGGTGAGTATGCTAAAGGGTTGAAGTTCTCTCAGCAAGCTTTAGCTAGGGTTTGCTGAATAAGTCTAGAAATTTAATCTAGGTGTCAAAGGGATTGAAAAATCAAGATTTGGTTGCTTAATCCGGAAAATTACACCGTTATTTCTGGTGAAATGCAAGGGTTTTAGACATCGCAGGTCAATAATCTTGCACTTCTTGGCTTCCAAAACTCTGTAAAGCTTTATCTGGCAATACTTTCGCTTTCTTTCAGCAAGCCCTAGCTATTTACAAACAAGTTGGCGATCTGGAGGCGAAAGGGTCAGAGGATGACTCAAGCCAGGATAATTCATTTCGCTACCCACGGCTTACTTGATGATTTTAACGGATTGGGCTGTATTTACCCTCATTGGTGAAGCAGACTGAACTTCCGCGAATTACAGCAGTTTTCATGTATTTGAACTACATCTGTCGTAGGGGCACAGCAATGCTGTGCCCTTACCGCGTGGTCTATTTACCTAAAAATAGCTGTAAACATAATATTACGTCTTGACAGGTAAACGAGAAATTGTCCATAAAATGAGCAGAAAGATTAAGTAAATTGCGCCAACCAACCCAAACTCAATCAGAGGAATATAGGTTACTTCGTAAATTCTGCCCAAGCCGCGTTCAGTCAATGCATAAACGGTCAGTACACTCACTAAAAAGGCTCCGTAGATAGTACGTTTAGTTGAGATACCCACAGGTAGACCGTGAAGCTGAGTAAGCACCAGAATGCCAAGAAAACCAAAGAGAAATGTTGGCCACTTGCTTTGTCCTAGCATCAACGACACAATGACACTATGTAAAACCACCGTAATTTCCAAAGAGAATGTCCACCAACGGTTTACATGGCTGCGGTTAAAGATCAACGACGATTGCAGCAGAAGCAAGAACATATAGAGAAAACCAATTAAGTGCCCCAAAGTCGCTTCCATTGGATGATACCAGAAGGTGTAGATAGCGGCGAAGGAGAAAAAGTAGCCGTGGTACAGTTTGAGAATTTGCAAAAACTGTTGATGGAATGGAACAGAATTGCCAAAAAACAAACCGCGTCGAGGCGTTTCCAAAATCAGTACGAAGACCAGTAGGAGGACAACCGCACCTTGAGAAGCGAAAATTGAAGTATCTTGAGCTAGAGCATCGTACCAAATATAGGTCTGGAGAAAGTGTAAAGCGATAAATGCACCATTAATGGCAAGCATGAGGTAATTAATCGGGTGCAATGCTGATTTGTATTTCAGCTGCGATCGCTGCGCCCACCAGATACACCCCCAGATGCTAAACTGATGCCCAAGATACATCCCCCAAGCTGTCGTTCGACTCCAAAAGGTCGGGTTGGGAAGCTTCCAGTAATACCAGTTTAATCCTTGGTCAGGAAGTTTAGTAACGCTTGCAGGAATGCCCCCACCTAGCCAAATTGCGTAGGTGAGGAGGATGCTTACAAAGATACCTAAAAATAATACTCGGCGACCTGTCATATTAATTCGTAATTCGTAATTAAGACCTAGATTGTGAGGCGACACGTTCTGTGTTTGGTTGAGATGCGCTTTTAGTCACTCGCAAACTAAGAGTCAAAGCTACCAGCATTACTAAAAATCCACTCAAAAAAGGAGCAGAACTGCCAAATTTCATAAAACTAACCCCTGCCCATGTTGGCCCACCGATGCGTGCCAACGCAGAGCAAGAACTAGCAATTCCTAATATTTGTCCTTGTTCTTCTGGGGCTGTCATCTGAGAAATTAGGCTGTTTAATATTGGTTGGCTGACACTAATTCCCCATGCCACAAGTGCGGTGGCAACCAACAACAAAATTAAGCTTTGTGAGAATCCAATTAGCAGTAATCCTAAACCTAATCCTAATATTCCCAAGGTAAGTAACTTGATTTCACCGAAGTATTTATTGAGGAATCCGATCAGTCCTCCTTGAATGATTGTGCTGACAATCCCCATGAAGGCAAAAAGATAACTAGTTTGTTGAGGACCCCAGTTTAATTGCTGCTTAGACCATAAAGCCAATGTCGAGTCCATAGCCGCAACCGCAAAGGTAACTAAAAAGTAGATGCCAAGAAGCACACAAAACTGTGGACGCTGTGACAGATGGAGCAAGTTCAGCCGTCGCCGACGGTAGCGATGAACTTGGATTTTGGCTTTAGTCTCAGAATTTAAAGATTCTGGAAGTAATATCAAAGCACAAAGCAATGCCAATAAAGATAATCCGGCTGCGAACAACGATGGTAGATGAAAGTTAGCGTTGTCTGAATCAGTCCCGATCAGAAGACCTCCAATGGCTGGGCCGAGAATGAAGCCAAGACCAAAAGCGGCTCCGATTATGCCCATGCCACTAGCTCGATTAGCTGGCGTGGTAATATCTGCGATGTACGCCTGAGCAGTGGCAATATTCCCTGACATAATCCCGGCAAGACTTCGAGCAATAAACAAAATCCATAATGAGTTGGCAAAACCTAACCCGATGTATGCAATTACAGAACCTAATAAAGTAAGTAATAAAATCGGACGGCGACCGTAGCGATCGCTCAAGCTGCCCCATAATGGTGCAAATAAGAACTGCATTAAAGAATAAACAGCTACAAGTAGGGTCGCTTCATTAGGTTTTGCGCCGAATTGTTCAGCATACAAAGGCAATATCGGCAGGATAATTCCGAAACCTAGCAAGTCTGTAAATACAGTCAAAAATAAGACGAATATAGCTCTGTCATTATTTGTATTCTCCATAGGTGCAATTCCCTTTCATAAAAAATATGTCTAACTTGAATTATTTTTATGGAGATCAGGGAATGCTTGACCATAAAGACCCATTGAATGTAACCACACTTAAGTTCAAGGAAAGTGCTTGAATTTGAGTGTGGTTTAGTAAAATAGCATGGAACAAACCTATTATAAAAATCAAGCCAATAATACTACTCATTAAAGCAACTATGAGTTCGTGCTTCCGTATAGCTTTTTGTATCTTAGCGTCTATGATTTTTTCTAATTCTTTGTATAACATTGAGTTGAATTTGGCGAAAGACAAGAATTCTGTGGAACTTATATACTTACATAAGTTTGAGTATGTCCGAAACCTCTAACTTATTAAATGAAAGCTATTTTGACATCGTGGGAGTATTAAGTGCGTTGGCGTAGTTTAAAAACAGCACCCGAAACAGCAAAAGCTAATATTGCCAAGGTATAAGTTGGTTCGGGAACTGCAATAATGCTTACCTGATTAATGGCCAAGCCGTATTGTGGAGCAGAACTGCTAAAAACGAGCCGCGAGATGTTTGGAGTGTCACTACGAATCCCCAAGAAGACTGCCGAATTATCTAATGCTAGCGACGAAATATTTGCAACTGAGAAAGTACCCAACCAGTTATTGGCATTATCAAAGGCGGTGATAAAATCTTCAACTAGCAAATTACTAGTGTCTACAGCTATCTGAGTACCAGCGCCAAAAACAGGCTGGGCAAAACTAATGGTAAAAGGCCCGCCGTTCCCCTTAGTACCAGGATCAGGAGTACCAGCAGGAAGAGGGATAAAACCTGTTGGGTCTATACCTCCGAAGAGAACAAAATCTCCTTGAGCGAAGTTACTCCGAATGCCAGGAGAAGGTAAAGTTTGAAAGACAAACGGTGGAGTAACCGCAGGGTTATTGCTTGGAGTTATATTTATATCCAACCCTAAACCACCTTGGGATGTTGCTGAAAAAGAATTAGGTAAAAAAGCAGAAAAGCTAGGAGCAGAGGGATTGAATACTTTACCTAAACTTGCCCAATCAACTTCATCATTTCCTCCTAAACCAGCGCGTTCACTGACTAAAAATGTAGCTGCTTTAACTGGTAATGGGAGAACCGTTATTATAGCTGTAATTGCTGGTAAATATTTTACGAATAACTTGAATAATTGATTTTTCGTAAATGCCACAAGGCTGACTCCTTAATTTCATTTTTTAGAATAATATCATTAAAATGCAATAAGTCAACACCCAAGATCGGGAGCATCCCGATGCAAGTAAGAATTATGTTTGTCATTGCGTTGCCTTAAGCCGTAGCGTAGTGAACGCGAGTACGTCTCTAAGGAACGTGGATTAAATAAAATGCAAAACTTCATCCTGTATCTAGCTTCCCTCTCCTTTATAAGGAGAGCGATTGAGGGTGAGGTAAGCCAGGGACATTAATTATATGTTATTTAATTCTTATTCCTAAGAGTTGCGATCGCAATGAGAATTCATAACCTGGGTTTGATATAATTGATATATTAGACATCTCCGGAAAATAATTAAATCGTGGTAAAATAATATAAAAGGGTGTTTTTATCGAATTATTATGAGTACCATCTTCGACTATATACAAAATAATCCTCAATAAGCACAGCGCTTGATAGGTTTAAAGTATGATCAATTAAATCAACTCTTGGAGCAAGCAATAAAACTGCAAAATCAAATATTGGAATTGGTTGAGTCTAAAAAAGTAAGAATTATTCTTGGTGGAGGTGGACGCAAACCAAAATTATCTACGTCGGAGCAAATAATATTAACATTAACATATCTCCGACATTTAATAACATTCCAATTACTCGGTATTCAATTTGGAGTCAGTGAGACAACAGCAAATGATACATTGAATTATTGGTTCCCAATCTTGGAAGAATTGTTACCAGCAAGTCTGCTTGAACAGGTAAAAAAAACTCCAGTGACCACGAAATTGTTAAAGAAATTTTAACGGAGTTTGAGTTAATCGTAGATAGCTACGAGCAGCCTATACAAAGACCTGGGAAGTATGAAGAGCAAAAAAAATATTACTCAGGTAAAAAAGCAAATCATACTAAAAAAGGTCAATTAATTGTTTTATCGGCAGGGGAAAGATATTGTTGATGTAGTCGCAGGTCAACCTGGTCCAAAAAGTGATATAAATTTGTTTCGTGAAACAACAAAGAGTTTTGACTCCAGACAAAAATTTCAGGCTGACAAAGCTTATAATGGAGAAATAGCAATTAAAACGCCTAAGAAAAAGCTGAAAAAAAGAGAATTAACACTCAGCGAAAAACAGAAAAACAAAGAATTAGCAAGTGAGCGAATTTTTGTCGAACACTTAATTCGTCTAATAAAAATATTTCGAGTTGCTCAAGAACGATTCAGATTAAATAGAAATAAATACGAGCAGATAATTATGACTATTTGTGGGCTTGTTAGATTCCGAATAGGAACATTTATTTTCTAGTCATAAAAATCTGGAATTATCCCCGCTTAATTCTCTTAAAAAGATGCAATATTTTTTCTTTTTTTAAACAGTAAGTATCTCTAATGCTTATTCTACCGTACAGTAAAGCTATGTTTGCCGTCAGACGATCACTTTTTACAAATTAGTGATATTAGGGGTTTGACAGTTTTCGGAGATGTCTAATAGTTGTGTTGCAAAAACTTTTTGATGGCTAGCTGGCCAGAGTTGACAAAATTTGTAATCTTACCAGTAGCACATCATTTTTACAACAAAACTTTAGCCTGGGTTACAAACACAATTGTTTGTGTCTGTACCACGCTCAATTAGCCATTTACGGCACTCTAAAATCCCAAATCCTCTAGGCGATTACTTCGATAATTTGAGGACTGTTAACGCCGTTTATTCTAGCAATTTCGACGGAGCCAAATTGCGAACCGCTACCATCTCTGTCGAAGGAGAGAATCGAGCCATTGGTGTTAAATTCAAAGCGTTGTTTGGTATTGGTGAAAGTACTACCGAGGGTGAATTGAGAAGCTTGTAATAGCCCTAGTTGGAGTCCACCTCCAAATCCAGATGCGGAAACTTGGATTTTATCACCTTGAGATGCGTTTAAGTCGTTGATAATATCGCCACCCTCTAAAGCACTGTTGTAACGGAAGATATCAGCTCCTGCTCCACCAGCTAAGATATCTCTGCCCAATCCGCCAATCAGAATATCATTACCATCTCTACCATCAAGGTTGTCATCACCCGAACCACCATTCAGGGTATTGGCTCCAGCATTCCCAGTTAAGCGGTCATTTCCATTACCTCCGGTAAGGTTGTCAAAGTTCACAACTCCGAAATTTAAAGAACCGAAACCAGGAATATTGCTGACGTTGACTTGTTGTGCAGATAAATCACCAATTAACTGTACATTGGTTCCAGAAGCGTCTATGGTATCGATCGCAGTTGCTGAACCAATAATTTTTTCAACTCTAATAAGTTGGTCTGCACCACCACCACTTTTTTGAACTGTACCTGTTGGTAATACTGTGACACCACCAGTGAGGCTGTAATCTACGGTGTCTTGTCCATCCCCGCCATCAATGCTGTCATTACCCTGACCACCCTTAATGGTGTCATCGCCTCCACCACCTAATAATGTGTCATTGCCTGCACCACCATCAATCAGGTCATCGCCACCTCTACCATCAATCAGGTCATTGCCACCAAGACCAGATAATAGATTATTTTGTCCATCGCCCTTAATGATGTCATCGTTAATTGTGCCGATAACATTGTCAAAATTGACTACATTAAATGTCAAGAACCCCACCCCGCCTTTGACTTACGTCAAATTCTCCCCTAAGAGCCTGCTCTTAGGGGCTGGAGGTGGGGTGTTAGGGACTTTTGCAAGATGGTCTATTAATTACAGCAAAAACTCTTGGTGTCATCTTGGATTGACGAAGTATCAGCCACTGGGCCAGACTGAGAATCACACCAAAGATGACGGCAGCGATCGCACTTGCCCCTGACTTAATTGCTGGGTCAATCTAAAATCGTTCGACTGAACGCTCACGACAAGTCTAAAATCCAAAATTGTGTGATCGAGGGTTTTATTCAACAGGGGCATACTGCTACGTCTCTGCATTCTTTTTCACTGCTATGTCTATTAACCCTGAATCTCAATTGCGATCGTTGCGATTAGGTGCCGACAGTTGAATCATCTCAGAAAAACGTGAATACTTAACCGCATCGGTAGGGGGATAATCCGCCGATACTGCAATTAACCCAATTTTTATATCCTCGAAATAAATCATACCCCCAATACGTCCTTCAACTTGGAAAGGTCCATGAAATAAACGATAGTTTGGAATGTAGATCAGGAAAAAGCCAGTAATCTTGATTGCGCTGCCAAACATCTGCTGACAAGTTTTGTAGAGGACAGCATCTAGGTATTGATTATCCGCAGGCTCACCCAGGTCAGTAAATTCCGGCAGATCCGCAAAATGATCCATATAAAATGACCAGATATGGGACAAGTCTGCTTCATTCGTCAGCTTTTGTTTAAGTTCCTGCAATCGGTCGATTTTCATAGTGTGGATCTTGAGGAGATGGGGCGAACAGACAGCACTGTTAAAAATCTACCACAGCGATCGTTCTAATACCTCATTTAGAATTGCTATATCTGCAAATAGCCAAACATTAACGGAACCGGATTAATACTTTACCTACCTAAGTGGGTTTAAAATCCTTGATTTTTCATCCTTTCCGTAGAAGCAGACTTCGTTTGTGTCGTTGCTAATTATATTCGCTCAATAGTAACCGCATAACCGAGCAAAATAAAAGTTTACCGCAGTTACCCAAATTGTTAATGTTACCGACGGCAAGCTGACAATTGATGCTAAAGGTGATACTAATACCAAGCTCAACTATATTGCGATCGCAGGGAGTAAACGTCCCTCAGTCACAACAATTAATCTTACTGATAGTCAAACAAATGTTTCACCAGATATTTCGATTACAGCAAACTTGAATCTTCCCAACAGTGGGATTGCGGTTAATACCCTTTCAGCCTCAACCATCAAGCTGATCGATAGCAGAACTAATACACAAGTCGATGCCAATTACAATACTTCCGGTGGCGGAAATGTGATTGTAGTGTCCCCGATAAATCATCTCAAGAATAATATCAAATATCTGTTACAAATCACTGACGAGGTTAAAGATAGCATTGGTGCTGCGAGGGTATCCTTGACAATATTATGACCAATTTACATGGCAGGGTGCGCGAACAAGTAAAAAAACCGCAGTGGACGACCCTAATAATAAGCGATAATCAGCTGTTACCATTCTTAACATTGTTTATTTATACTATTGTACGGAGCTAGCAGCGAAAGTCGGGTAAACCTTAACTACAATTGATAATTTTCTACTTTGTCGAAAATAAATTTTCATTTAGAGTAGGACAAAGATACCTGTTGTTTACCACATAGAAAAAATCTAGCTGAAGCCTCTGGCTCATAGCTATAGGAAACCAAGCTTGACGCTTGAGAGTCTGGTTTCAAAATGGGTAACAGCAACATCCCCTATCAGCTTGATCACCTATGCTAAAAGTTATGCACTCGGCCACCAACTCAGCCACTCCGAATTCCCAGTGGGAGGATTTAATCAAGCTTCCAGCCCCAAATACAGTTCAATGGGACAATATCAAAACCCAATTAGACTTGGTGCTGTTGGCGCTAGAAACCTTAACTGGGATTGGTTCAGAGGCTATGCTTTCGGCGGCAACTGATCTGAATTTAGAGTCAAGAGTGCCAGACCGCGTAGCTTTATGGCGACTGCGCCAATCAAATCCCCTACGCAAAGGTCAAGGAGGGCGAAAAAAGCTAGATATCGAAGAAGCGCGATCGCTTGTTTTGATCACTTGCTACCTAGCCAAACAGCACCAGGAATTAATTCGCCGCGCTGTCGGCTTGTTGGAACAAATGGCAGAAAATAACCGGGAACCTCACCAGGCTGCTTTACTTGGAGATTATATTGATGCTTTTTGCAACACCTACCAAGAGCGGATGGAAGAGGACGAGCAAATCTCAACGGATTTACTAACCAACCTGGCACTAAAACTGCTTGTAGATTTACTTTTTTACAGTGCGGCTGGTGGGCATCGCCGTCTCTGGCTAGCACTTATAGATCGTTCGACAAAATTTTAGATTTTAAATTTGAAATTCCTCAACCAAAATTCGCTCATTAAAGTTTGCTAGATCAGGATTCCCTTTTGATGGTCGTTAGCTTTTGGGCGATGCACTATCAGCACTGCTTCCTCGTTGCACACCAGTTTGCATAACGGAAGGAACCTGAAAAAGTTCTGAGTGGAGGAATCCTCTGTTTCAATTTTTCTTTTTTTGCAAAATCCCAAATAGTCTTCCTCGCAGTTCCTGCCATGCCTCTATCAAATTCTGTCATTCGTTGCTACACACCCCCGACTTGCACGCTAGAAGTATTCGCCCAAAGCTCTCCTCTGTCCCGTTGGATGGGGAAAACTGTCCTCAAACACCTAAGCTTTGAGCTACGTTTTGACGATCCCCGAATCCCAGAAGAAAAGAGAGTTCCAATTCGGGGCGATCGCGAGCAACTCGAAGCCTTATGTGATGCCGTCACCAGCTACGTACAACAATTCCTCCAACAGCCTCCAGAAAGCTTTTGGGCTAGTTTCGCCAGTGCCCACAAGTCAAGCACAGCACTGGATGAGCCGGAATTAAAGTCCTCAACAAAAACATTAAATTCCTTTAGTACCCAGATTCCAGGGGCAAATATCTACTTAGAACCAAGCAGCTATTTAACTCACAACTTATTTCTCGGTTCTCTCGCCAACCAGGCATCTGGCCCTGTAATTCAACTCAGTCTGCTACAACTATTTGATTTGGCAAGTGCTTTAGATGAATACTCGACTGATGTTATGGCACTCCCAACTCTTAACAGCACGAGTTCGACTCTGAGGTTCCCGACTTGGGCACCTGTTGCCGCAGTATTAGTATTAGGTGTAGGTTTGTTACCAGTTACTTGGCAATATGCTAATAACATGAGGGAAAAGCAACAGCAGACAGCCAAAACAGCAGATCCAGCGGCGGTAAAGACTGCTTTAGAACCTTCACCTTCACTAAACTTTCCCACGCCTGAACCCGGACTCACCACTCCATCGGATAATTTGCTAGGTTCTACCGCTCCACTTCCCACATCCAGTTTGCCCCAAGCACCTCTAACAGTCCCTAGTTCCAGTTTCTCTACACCGCCGCCTCTATTTCCCAAGAATGCACTGACAATACCTCAAGGAACGACTGCAACACTTGGCACTAATCCAGCGATGCCTTCTCTAGGACAGGCTTCTCTTTCAGAGACGCCAACGGCGAGCTTCTCTACGAGACGCTCCGCGAACGCTAACGCACCATCAAGCAAAATCCCAGGACAGGAAATTGCTATATTACCAAATCTGGGACAGAACCCTACAGCGTCAAGTTCTCAAGCTGATGCTCTCCCTCATCGGCGGAATTTGCCATCCAGACTATCTTCTACCACAGGGAGCTTACCAACTAATATCTCATCACTCCCCCCGTCTCTTGACACCATACCCAATAATAGTGGTGGCAATACCGTTACCCAACCTTCCTCACTAAACTCACAACAGCTAGAGGAAACAATCAATTCTCTAAAGTCACCTTCTCCTGGAGAAAAACCTACTTCAAAACTTCCCGCCTCTAGAACTGGGGATAATAATCCCTTTATCGATCAATTAGGGAACGGACGCAAAACCCCCACATCTACACAAGTGGCAACTAACGGCACATTATTTGATACACCTCAAGTAGCAGAAGCTAGAGAATATTTAATCAAGCGTTGGCAACCACCCACTGGACTAGGAGAAACATTAGAGTACAGTTTGATAGTCAGTGTTGACGGCACAGTTGAACGAATTTTTCCTCTCAATAAGGCAGCAAGAGAATACGTTGATAGTGCTGGGATGCCTCAACTTGGTAAACCTTTTGTTTCCGCCAATACACGCGGACAAAATGTCAGAATTCGAGTTGTTCTCAGTCCTGATGGCAAGGTACAGACTTTTTCAGAGCAATAATTGACACTCCCCGCGATAAATCGACGGGGATTCTTACTTCATCGACGTGCCTTAAAATTGTCTATCCTTGCGGCAATATTTAAACCTGATACCCGTTCAATAGAACAAAGTGCCGAGTCTAATTTAAACAACCCCAGTGGGCTTCATCTCCCTAAGCGTTAGAGAATCATTTCTCTAGTTTCCGTATGCCCTACGGTATTTTGTCTAATCAATAAATAGTGTTGTTTACTGGTCTGAATGCGCGTTGGCATCCTAGCTTTTATTTATCGTGGTTTTCTCGCTACCCACTATCCATTATTTTTTCCTAGCCAGTCGTTTTGGGGTTGGTTATCCATTTGTGCTAGCGGTTATTCTACCTGTGGCATAATTACATTGTACCGTCAAACGTTCTATTTCTATGACCACCTTCGGCATTGTAAACTTGCCTGTGGATGGCTGGGTGAAAGGCTTTATGGGTATGGGTTTAGCTTTTTCTGTTGGCTCAACTTTTACTTTGGCGAAAACTACTAGAGACTTGCACGAAACTAGAAGATTAACTGCTAGATTAGATGAGGCGAAAGTAGAAAAATTGCTTTCACAACACGATGCTCTAAATTTCAAATGAAGACTATCAGCCCTTACAGGAAATTCAACAAAAATCGGCGGGAATCCCATCCCTTCAAGGGGTGTCCGGAATAGCCGCCCGCCGATTTAGTCATTAGTCATTAGTCATTAGTCGTTGGTACTAATGACTCGAAATCCCCCGGCTTGAAGCCGGGGGATGAGTTAAAGTTAAGAAGTATCCCGGCATTAGAAATTAACTATATGCGAAAAACAAAAGGACTGGATATACCAGTCCTTTATTATATTGATTTAACGTTTTTATCTTAATAACGGGATTTTTTGGTCTTTAACTTTTGCTTTTTACGCCGACGTTCGCTAGCCGCAACGGCCTGTTCTACCGGATAACCCACTATAGGAATTACCTGATATTTGCGCTCTTCTTCTAATTTTTTTACTTCCGTGTAATCAAGCCAGTGAATGCAATCAACCGGACAAGTGTCAATTGCTTCTTGGATAATTTCCTCAGCGTCCGCATCTTGTCGAACCACGCGCGATCGCCCGTAATCTGGTTCAATGTAAAAGGTGTTACGTGCAACATGAGCGCAGTGCTTGCAACCAATACAGGTGATTTCGTCAACATAAACACCATTTTGGCGCAGCACACCGCCCAATTCCGGTTCTAAACCAGAACGTTCTGGGGCATCCCGTAAAAAACCCCCTAATTCTGGTTCCAAACCCGAACGATTATCTTCTTGTTCTTCCGGCGACGGCAGAAAATCAGCCATTACGCACTCCAGCGTTGTACTACCAGGCGAATTGAACCATCTTCATTTTTCTGTTGTTCAGAGACTTGAAAACCAAGACGAGTGGTTTCTTTCACAACAGTTTGATAAGCATAGCGCTGTGTTACCTGACGCAAAAATCCGTCTACAGACAGGTCTTGCTGCCAATATTGCAAGTCAGCCACCAGTTCATATTCCTTGCCATTCCATCTAAAGCCGATATCGTAGCCATTTTCCTGCTCAATACTAACTTCCGCAGGATGGGTTTGACCGCGATAACCACGTACTTCCCGTGGCCCTGGTTTCCAGTCTACGCCCAATTCAGTCAAAGCATCTTTTAAAGAATCAAGGTTACGGATTTGAGTCTTAATTTGGCTAAAGTGTGACATGGTGGTTATGAATTAATAACACTAAACTACTGTGAAAACTTACCAATCGCTGTAAGTGCTATGTGTATTTGCCACATTCGATTGCTGCACCTTAGCGGCGAAATATTCTGAGGTTGGCTCATGATTAAGTACTTGCCCCAGCTGTGCCTCTATTGCTGCTGTAACCTCAGCGCAAGAAGCGCCCACAATGCCAGTGACTTTTTCTTGTACCCGACCGTCTGGATAGATTATGAACTCTAATGTCTCCATGCTCTTGGCCAACCACGATAAGTACATTTGAATTGTACTGCCTTACTAGAAGGCTACAAATATAGCCTTAGGAACATTTTTACTTAGATACAAACTTGCCATTTTTTAATTAATGTTCCATCTTTTAACGTATATACCTCAGAATTTTTACAAAAATTATTAATTTTATCAACACAGATTAGTATGTAGTTAGT
>NZ_JBTYKD010000138.1:0-24735 GCF_054880495.1 Nostoc sp. | reverse complement strand
AGTCGTGGGTATGGTTGCAGTCCATCCGACTGTGCCAGAATGGGAGCTAACTGCAACGCTATTAATTCTTGGATCTTTCCCTGCAAATACATCCGCTTTATCATCCCTTGGTAGGGACAGTTAAGGATTTGCTGTGCTACTCCTTGAATAGCGGTTGTAATTTCCGGGTAAATTAATGTCTGCCAATCATTACCCTTTGTGAGAAACTTCAACTGGGGAGAAATATCTCCATCCTCTGTGGGGAAAAAGGTTCTGAGTAAATTAGGTGTCATCTCGATGTCAACACTTGTGTACTGACCTTTTGGAGTCGCCACTGACATTGTTCGTTGCACGCCGCTACCAGAAATGAGTGTGTATCCTTCCCCAACCTGTCCACCGTATTCGTCTAGACTTTTGCCTGAAAGGGTAACTTTAAATTGCACGGGATGATCCCATTCAGTAATTTTCCTTAGCAAGTCATGGTGAAATTCTATGTCCGTAATACAAAGGGAGAGATTGGGATGCACTTCAATTCCTCGCTCATATCCTTTACCCTCCCAACTAGGCACTTGATAAATAAACTCATTTGGCTCTGGGTTTTGCAGGTTGTTCATTTCAGCTTATGCCTCCTCCTTCCGGCGCTGTCATGCTAATAGTCATGGTCAGTGACCAATATATTAATACTATTAATTAGCAATAATTTTACAGGAATTAGGTCAAAATACTGTGAGGATTAGATATTTACCAAGTATTGCTCTTGTTTTAGTTTTGCTCAAGACTATTAACCATAAACAAAAAAACCAGTAAAGTTATTTCATGCGGCGAGATTCAATATTTTACAAACTGTTTCAACAATCCCCCACTTTGCTCTTTGAACTATTGACAAATCCCTCGATAAATGCTGATACTTATAGATTTGATTCGGTTGCTGTCAAAGAATCCAAATTTGAAATTGATGGTGTGTTTTTACCACCTGAAAATGAAAGTCCGGGTACTGTATATTTCTGTGAGGTGCAATTCCAGAAGGACGAAAGGCTGTATGAAAGAGTATTTGCGGAATCATCGTTATATTTTTACCGCAACCGTGCCAGATTTAGCGATTGGCAAGCAGTGATTATTTACCCGTCACGCAGTACCGAACAAAGTGAAGCAGTACGGTCTTGGGGTCTCCCCAAGTGGAGTAACTGCTGAACCCGGAGGGTGAGATTCATCCTCATCGAACGCTACTTAACGGAAACCAAGTGCATCTGGTGTATTTAAATGAATTGGGGGATATTCTTGATACTCCCCACGGCTTCAGCCGGGGGATTCTTAAAGAGTCCATAAACGGATCTTCAAAGGCGCTATCAACTCGCCGCTACTGATTCTACTGAGATTAAATCCCAGTTTCACCGCTACTTTTCTTAAAATGTTAGCTGCACCATTGCAGTCTGCATTAATCTTTAAGCCACTAAAAGCCTGATACAAACCACGACTAACCCGTTTACCAGACTCTTTCCACCCTTCTGGTTTGGAACCAAATACAGGTAGCAAATCACCATCAACAAAGGAAGCCTTGGAAGTATACGACTCTTCCGTTTCTACAAACTTGATGCCATATTCCTTAGATAATTGGACAATACGGTCTTTTAATCGTGCGGTAGGTATCTGGACAAATTTCTGATTAGTCTTTGAACCTAGATTAATTTCTTGTCTGTGTCCTTTGTTCCAACCAAATACGACATTACCAATCTGAAATTCTAAGCAATGGTTGATCACAATTCTTGCTGCTTTATTCACCGCATCCCTAACTTGCCTGTTACGCTTCTCAGTAATAAGAGCTAATTGTTTACTCCAGAATCCTTGCGGTTGATTCTCTTTGAGAACTGATAGGCGCTTATTGTACCATTGATTAAGTGATTTCAAGTGTAATCCGTCCACAATAAAGCTAGTGCCTGTATTACTTACACAAGTTAGCCAATTGTTTAAGCCTGGGTCTATGCCTAGCACTTTCTCGAAGTCTAATTCTACTTTTGTTTCTTCAACTGAATAAACAAACTCAGCATAAAAACATCCATTGCGAGGCAAAATATGAATCTCTTTTAGAGCAGAATATTTTAAGTTTGATGGCATCGGCAGATAGAATGCATCTATTCCAGACAACGTTTAGGTTCGCCATTACGACCACGTAAGACAATCGTCTTGGTTGACATTGGTGATAAGCCACGCGCAAAAGCTTTGAGGTATCCTTTTCTGCCATCTGGTTGAGTAATTACACGATTTTGAGAGTTACCCGCAGCAAACAGTGCCAACGTAGTGCAATCACACGTCGGATATATGAAAAAATATCGCTGCCTCTGTCTCCAACACTGACCCAGATTGAATCAGACTCTGGTGCTTCTCCAATTGCTTCGACCATCTGTGACCAAATTTCACCTTCACTTTCGCTTCTCACTAATTCCTGTGAAATGTTCTCGATTTGTCGGTTTTGGCTATCGCTACTACGTACCCAAGGTATTTGTCCTGCCAGTCCCAATATCTCTGGGTTTCCTGGTACTGGCACTACAGCCAAGCAATTGTGCAGCATGATTCCTCGCCCTTTTCCATCGCCTATATGCCCTAGCCCCTCTATGTTTCGCGCCGATGTGTAATCTAGTTCTGATGTGTCTTGGATAAATAGGACGACTGAGCCAGAACTATTTTTAGCGATCGCTTTTGTTGCTGCTGTATGTGGCTTAATTAACTCACTGTGAGTCACTTCTTCTTCTGCAAATAATCTGTAGGCTGCTCTGACTTCATTCCAACCTGACATGATATTTGGCAGACTGGCTTCGGGATTAGCGGCAATTGCTGCACACAAAGAGCGATCGCTCTTTGTGTGCGACGACTATCCCCCAACTCAGCATCTTCCCATTGCTCAACTGCCCAAGCATTGAGGTCTGTGAAATTTTTCAACTTCATACTCTGACTCTATTACACCCTTACCTCACTTTAAAAGATGTTGGTAATGACAAGGTCTAAAGCCAGGGGCTTGCGTCTCGCTTTTTGGTCAATTACCTCTATAGGTGGCGCTGATGGTGTTAACTACGGTGGAAGAAGAACAAGCGTCGGAAGAAGCAAGGTATTTGTTACGTAGAACCCGTCAAGAAGTACCATCTCCATCAAGTATCGCCATAATAGAGATATTGACAACGATAATGGTGTACAAGTTTGAACAATTAAGCCGAATGGAGGTAGAAGAGATGTTAGGAATTACACTCAAGGAAACGCGAGTTTACAGGGAAATTAAGGAAGAAGGACGACAGCAAGAGGCTGCTAATCTGGTAATTCGACTGCTAACTAAGCGATTTGGAGAACTTTCTCTGGAAATGCGATCGCACATTTCCAGTTTACCTCTACCTGTTCTTGAAAGTTTGAGCGAGGCACTGTTAGATTTTACTAGTATCGCTGATGTGCAGGCTTGGCTAGAAGCGCAATGATCCCACTTTCAGATTTCATCGACTGCGATTTTGAAATCAGCGACTCATCTTGTAGTTATTACTACGAAGGGCGTTGTCCTGAAAGTGGCGATCGCTTAAAATTACCCCGCACCTCAATGTCGGAAGCGATCGCTCACGGTTTAATACAACACTTTGCCAACAATGACTGTTATTCTCGTGAAGGCAAAATGTATGGGATACTATTAGTTGAACTGCCTAATGGCGAACAACGGGTACTCAAAGCCTTCTCTGGTCTTTTGAATGGTTGCAGTGTGGTTGAGGGCTGGGTGCCACCAATTCCCGGACGAGAGGAAGTTGCTTTAGAAGAAGCCCGCACTTTGGCACAGTTGGACGCGATTAAGCAAGAAATTCTTACTTTGAAGCAACTGAGCGATCGCCAGCAGTACCAAACCCTGTTTGATCAGTTTGAGCAAAAGTTGCAAGCAATGAGCGATCGCCATCGCCATTGCAAAGATCAACGACAGCAAAAACGTCAGCAAATCTGCAATACACTCACTCCAGAAGCACTCACGATTGCTCTTGAACAACTCGACGAAGAGAGTCGTCAGCAGGGAATTGAACGACGGCAACTTAAACGCCAGCAAAATGCAGTATTACAGCCCCTTCAACAGTTAATTGCAGCGACGGATGCGCGAATTAGCGAACTGAAACAACAGCGTAAAGCACTGTCCCGTCAATTACAAGCTCAGATGCACGCTAGTTACAGCCTGACTAATTTTTCGGGGCGATCGCAATCATTACAAGAATTGATGCCAGGAGGTTCGCCCACTGGTACAGGGGACTGTTGTGCCCCCAAGCTACTACATTATGCGGCAACACATAATCTCAAACCGTTGGCAATGGCGGAATTTTGGTGGGGTGAGTCTTTGGTAAATCAGGATAAAATCCAGGGAGAATTTTATGGAGCGTGTGCCGAGCGATGTCAGCCATTGATGGGATTTTTGCTATCAGGGTTAAGACCTATTTCAATCCCTAATAGGGATTTTCATACAACAGCCCCACTCTTGCTAAATAGATTAACACATTTGCGTAGATCCAATGTGTTTGACTCCCCAGCTTTCTCCACTATCAAAGGAGAGATCCCCATTCTTTATGAAGATGAATGGCTGATTGCTGTAAACAAACCTGCTGGGCTACTTTCGGTACCTGGGCGTTATCGCGATCGCCAAGATAGTGTTTTGAGTCGCTTACGTCATCTCTTAGCTGATGGTATGGCACTTATATCTGTGCATCGCCTAGATCAGGAAACATCTGGTATTCTGTTGTTGGCACGCGATCGCCAAACTCATCGGCAACTCAGCCAGCAGTTTCAGCAACGACAGGTTTACAAGGTTTATGAAGCCATACTTTCTGGTGCTGTGACAGTTGAGCAAGGTGTGATTGACCTGCCACTGTGGGGAGATCCCGAAAATCGCCCTGAGCAAAAAGTTGATTGCCAGCAGGGTAAACCTAGCTTGACATACTTCCAGGTAATGGCGAGAGTAGGAGACTACACCCGCGTAGAATTTACGCCGCTCACAGGACGCACTCATCAGTTGAGAGTTCATGCCGCTGATGCGCGAGGACTTGGGGTAACTATTTTAGGCGATCGCCTTTATGGATGCTGTGCAGTTACCAGTCGGTTACATCTGCACGCCAGAGAACTTCGTTTCCAGCATCCGCAGTTAGAAAAAACCCTGCATTTACAAGCGATTACGCCCTTTTGAGGCATCATATCATGTCCGCTTGACTACTTATTAAACCCCAAGAACCCCAAAGAGCTAAAGCTGCGCTTTGTCTCCCCTAACAGCAAGCCTATTGCTTTTTAAATTTGTATGTGATAATTTCTGCTTGTAGTAAATCAACTGATATCCGACCGATTTACCGTATTTTAAGGAATTAATATCACAGCTAAGAGACTTGCCAATAAAAAAATACCTCACAAGATTGAATAATTTATTTTTGGAAATCCCTTAGAGCAAGATTGGATGATTGATTTTTTGGTAGTCCGTTAACAACTTTATTAGTAAGGAATATCACGCATGACCAAAGTATTAATTCTCGATGCCAACCAACAACCCTTGTATCCAGTACGCATCAGCCGTGCTAGGCTGCTATTGTCACAAGGTAAAGCTACCGTATTCCAGCGATATCCCTTTACGATCATTCTGAAGGAGTCCCTTTCTCATCTAAAACTTGAGCAACTTGGCTTCAAGATTCACCCTGACAATAAAATAATTCGTAATTCGTAATTCGTAATTGAATTCTTAACTACGAATTACTTGCAATCAAGAAGAAACAGTCTATCGCCGTGTAGATAACAGCGATGCCGAAGGACACGCACAATTAACAAGTAACTGAAGTGCTTCGGCATAGCCAGCCGTAGGCATCGCTTCAAGCAGGTGATATCTACCGCCTGTTACCCCCAGATGGTGATATTCACGCCGTCAAAACCATATCCCTGAGGGCATCTGTATCCATCTTCTGGGTAATGAGACTGGTTGCGTCTTACCTCACCCATTCATCATAGAATCTCATAGCGTCAAATCCTTTGGCTCTGGATATTCCAACGCTCCCTGTAAACAAAAAGAGGAAAAAGAATATGCCCAAGTACGATAGACCACAACCCCCTGTGTTCGAGCGAGTTGAAGACGAACGCCTGCACCGTAAGCAACGCCTAGCTGCTGCCTTTCGCCTATTTGGTAAGTTTGGGTTCAGTGAGGGGATCGCCGGCCATATTACAGCTCGTGATCCGGAGTTTACAGACCATTTCTGGGTCAATCCCCTCGGGACATACTTCGGTCACATCCGAGTTTCTGACCTGATCTTGGTTAACAGAGAAGGTGAGGTGGTTAAAGGCGATGCTCAAGTAAATCGAGCCGCTTTCGCCATCCATTCTCAGCTTCATGAAGCTCGGCCTGATGTGATCGCGGCGGCTCACGCCCATTCACTTTATGGTAAAGCCTGGTCTAGCTTAGGTCGTCTCCTTGACCCCTTGACTCAAGATTCCTGTGCTTTTTACGAAGATCATGCGCTATTTAATGATTTTACAGGTGTTGTTTTAGAAACTTCTGAAGGTCAGCGACTGGCGCAAGCTTTGGGGTCAAAGAAAGCGATAATCCTACGTAATCATAGCATTTTAACTGTGGGACATACAGTAGATGAAGCTGCCTTTTGGTACATTAGCTTAGAGCGATCGTGCCAAGCCCAACTGCTGGCAGAAGCTGCGGGTAGACCGACTACTATCAAACACGAAACAGCCCGTTTAACACAAACTCAAGTGGGGTCACATGCAAGTGGATGGTTCAGCTTCCAGCCACTTTACGACAGGATTGTGCGCGAAGAACCTGATTTGCTGAATTAGTGCTGTGTTTCTTGGCACTGCTACAATAGGCGCGGAAGTATTAATTTACCCCACTTCCCGCTATTTTTAGATCAAATTTCCCTGGATTTATTTATATACTCCGGTAAACCTATAAGTTTATAGTATTCATATAGTTCAGAGAAATCATTTTGATGATTAACCTAATCTTTCGCCGTTTCATTGCCAAGTGGATATCCTTGATCAAGTTAAGGAATATCCTCTTTCACAACCAATATAAATTATTCTTTTCTTCTCCTTTGCCAATAGTGGGGACTTTTATTACAGGGCTGTGTTTGAGCATGTTATTTGCTGCCTGCTCATCGACATCGACTGTTAATTCCCCTAATCCCAGTGCCACATCTGTTGGTAATTCTGCTGCAATTAAAGCAACAGTAGTCAGATTTGGCTATCAAAAATCGACCATTTTACTTAGAACTAAAGGTGTTTTAGAAAAGCGTTTGGCACCAGAAGGTATCACTGTAAAGTGGACTGAATTTCAAGCGGGGCCCCAACTACTAGAAGCCATGAATGTGGGTAGTATTGACATCGGTCCGGTAGGAGAATCACCGCCAATATTTGCCCAAGCAGCAGGAGCATCACTAACTTATGTTGTTGGTACTGCGGCTACTCCAGCTAGTTCAGCAATTCTTGTTCCCCAAAATTCCTCGATTCAAAAAGTTACTGACCTAAAAGGCAAAAAAGTTGCTTTTCAAAAAGGCTCTAGTGCCCACTTATTGTTAGTCCAAGCTTTAGAAAAAGCGGGATTGAAATATACTGACATTGAACCTAAATATTTGGCACCGGCTGATGCCCGCGCTGCATTTGTCAAGGGCAGTCTAGATGCCTGGGTAATTTGGGACCCCTTCTATGCAGCAGCTCAAGAGGCAACTAAAGCTAGAGTCCTGATTGATGGCACAGGGATTAATAAACAGGGAGGATATTATTTGATGACTCGCAAATTTGTCACTGAAAATCCCCAAACTGTCAAGACAATACTGGAGGAAATTCAAAATCTAGAAGAATGGTCTAAACAGAATCGAGAAGAAGTAGCGAAAACTCTAGCACCTGTGTTAGGAATTGATGTAGAAACGATGAAAAAAGCAACTAATCGGCGGACTTTTGGTCTTGTACCAGTTGACGACAATCTGATAAATCTACAACAAGGTGTTGCAGATACATATTATAAATTGAAGTTAATCCCCAAAGAAGTAAATGTGAAGGATGCAATGTTGACAAAAGAAGAATATGCGGCATTTTCACCAAAAACTTAAACTAGTAGAATGAATTGGCTCTAAGGGCATATCTCTCTATGCCCTTAGAGATGAAATTGGTGTTAGTAATAAAATATCTGAAAATTTTGGAATTGATTATGACTAATCCTATAGAACTACTGCGATCGCGCTACGGTGAAATTCCCTTCAGTCCCGAAATTGAATGGAATGATTCGCTGACAGCATTATTATCTCACCGTTCAATCCGATCTTATCTGGCTGATCCTCTACCACGGGGAACCCTGGAGTTACTAATTGCAGCCGCGCAATCTGCATCTACTTCCTCTAATTTGCAAACCTGGAGTGTGGTAGCAGTCGAAGATCAACAGCGCAAAGAGGAGTTATCCAAATTAGCCGGAAATCAAGCACATATTAAGCAAGTGCCTTTATTCTTGATTTGGTTAGCAGACTTAGCGCGTCTAAGCTACGTTGCTGAGAGTCGCGGCATATCTGATGATGCGCTGGAATATTTAGAAATGTTTGTGACAGCAACAATTGATGCAACGTTAGCGGCGCAAAACGCAGTAGTTGCAGCTGAGTCACTCGGTTTGGGAACAGTATATATCGGCGGAATTCGCAACCACCCACAAAAGGTAGCAGAGATATTAAATTTGCCCACCTCTGTGTATGCTGTATTTGGGCTGTGTGTCGGTTATCCCAATCCTGAAGTAGAAGCAGCGATTAAGCCGAGGTTGCCCCAGTCAGCGATATTGCATCGTGAAACCTATAAATTGGCAGATCAAGAAGAAGCGATCGCTCACTACAACGATATCATCAAAGAATTCTATACTGAACAAAAGATGGATGTTGCTGGCGATTGGTCAGAACACTCAGCCCAACGGATCGCAACTGTGGAGTCATTGAAAGGACGCGATCGCTTGCGTGAAGTTCTCAATCATCTCGGCTTCAAATTGCTGTAAACAAGAAAAATCAAGCCATGAGAATAATTTACTGAATTGACAGGCGATCGCACCAAGATTTAACTAATTATCAGATAGAGATGTGATCGCTTCACTCGTTTGATTTCTTGATTAACTCGTAGTTCCAGGTATAAAAACCGATTTGATTGGGAACTCTAGAGAATCGCCCTGTACGATAACCCCGCGATAATTCCTTCTGCACCCCGCCTTTTACCTGTTTAAGTTCATGTTCATCAAGTTTTCCATAAATCCCTTCAATGATTTCATTAATACTGAAAACTTTTGAAGAATTTTGTTCTAAAAAATCGGAAATGGCATCAATCAAAATTAGCTTTTCAAATGGTTCAAGTTTAGGTACTTTTTGAGGTATTGTTTCCCGAAAAGATTGGTGATTTTTGTGCTTGTTTTGCCCAAAGTAATTCTTAGTTTGATTAGAGGTAAGCAAACGTGAATCTAGAGTATAATACCCAGGCTTACCTTTAACAGATGACCAATTATGAGTTTCTCTACTCTGGGTAAGTGAAGATTGAACTCGACCTTTAACTAGTTTGAAGATATCTGGCTCTAGCTCTCCATAGAGCGATCGCACGATAACGTCTATGTGAACAATTGTGCCGATCTGTTTTGCCAACAGCCGTTCAATCGCTTCGGCGCGACTTAAAGATTGATACTCTGGCAACATGGGAATCTCTACCCCATATAGCGATCGCTGTTGAGTTGATGTTTGTGTTTCTATAAGTGGTAATATGGGCGGCTCTAGTAATTCCAGAGTATCTGTACCTGCATCTAATTCTCCCGACTTGGAATCATCCGATTGCAAGAGTTCAAGAGGGCTAGGTTCTTCCAGTTTAATATCAGAGTTATCAGTGAGAAGTAATAACGAATTTTCTTCTTTTTCAGGGGTGAATTCTTCGTCGGCTACCTCTGAGGCTAAAGACCAGTTAGATAACAAAGCTTCTACGTGAGTGAGATTGGCTTTGGCTTGGGTATATAGTTTTTCGTACTTTTCAACTTTGGGTGCGTAGTAATCTCGCAATGCTAACAGTGGCTCTAAGGCGCTTTGGGGAAGGTCTAAGGGGAAGGGACTATTCATAAAATTTCAATTTAGCTAGGATTTGATGCAGCAGCAAGGTGATAAAACAATATATTTTAGTATGAATTCATACTAAAAGTTTTATTGGTCAATTTCAGAAAAAACGCCAAACTGCAATTATAGATGAATTACTAGAAATTATTGTTTCTAGTTATACTCTAAATGCCCGGAGCAAGTATCGCCCCCATTCAAGCGAGTAAAGTAGGGGAGCGATGCCTACGCTGATCAAAAGCAGAATCAGAAAAAATACTCCACCACTGAAATCAATCAACGGTTAACAGTACTCATGTCAGGGTAGCGATCGCCTGCTGCCACATCTTTTGGTGCAACAGCTTCAAGTCGATTCAACTCTTGTTCAGTCAGGGTAATTTCGGTAGCGGCAATATTCTCCTCCAAATAAGTACGGCGTTTTGTACCAGGAATTGGCACAATATCTTCTCCTTGAGCCAAAAGCCATGCTAGTGCAAGCTGACTAGAAGTTACTCCTTTTTCGGTAGCAATTGCCTTGACTTGCTCTACTAATTCCAGGTTCTTAGAGAAATTTTCACCCTGAAAGCGAGGAGAATTTCTTCGATAGTCATCAGCTGCAAGATCATCAGGGCTGGTGATTGCACCTGATAAAAACCCTCTTCCTAATGGGCTATAGGGAACAAATCCAATTCCTAATTCCCGCACAGTAGGTAGAATTTCATCCTCTGGATCGCGGCTCCACAAAGAATACTCTGTTTGTAGTGCGCTAATCGGATGAGTAGCTTGCGCCCGTCGAATTGTAGCGGGGGCAGCTTCGGAGAGTCCTAGATAGCGGACTTTACCAAGCTTGACTAATTCTGCCATTGCTCCTACAGTATCTTCGATGGGTACAGTTGGATCTACACGGTGTTGATAATAGAGGTCAATCACTTCAACTCCCAGACGTTTTAGCGAGGCATCGCAAGCTGTCTGGACATATTCTGGTCTGCCACTAATCCCTTTCCAACCACCATCTTCAGTGCGGACATTGCCAAATTTGGTTGCTAAGATTACTTGATCTCGGCGATCTTTAATTGCTCTGCCTACTAGTTGCTCATTAGTAAACGGCCCATACATATCAGCAGTATCAA
Organism: Nostoc sp.; assembly: GCF_054880495.1. Classification (NCBI taxonomy): domain Bacteria; kingdom Bacillati; phylum Cyanobacteriota; class Cyanophyceae; order Nostocales; family Nostocaceae; genus Nostoc; species Nostoc sp. The sequence continues at coordinate 13,550 of NZ_JBTYKD010000138.1, read as the reverse complement.
GGAAATTAACCCCAAGTTCTAATGCTCGATGAATTGTAGCGATCGCCTCAATTTCATCACGACCACTATAGAACTCAGACATTCCCATGCAACCAAGTCCGATATTTGAAACTTCCAACCCAAGTTTCCCTAGCTTTCTGGTTCTCATAAAATAATTTCCTAGTCAGTAATTGGTCTTAAGAATATTAGGTCTTTTAGCATTATCCCTTTCCCAATCATCAAGTCATCTATTATTAGAGGTATTTACTGATATAAGTAGGTTGAAAAATTTAAAAGTCAATATTTTGCGGGTACGCCATTGCGCTAAGGGGATTGTCGCATAAATCGCTAACTTCAAACAGAGGTTTTATTCTTTTTGGCTCTTCAGTACTTACTATGCTAAACTCCTTTGATAAAACCCTGAAAGCCTTATTTATCAACATAATTAGCATTATTTGCTAACATTTTAGGATTTTAGCAATAATTTTGGCTTTTAACCCTATTTTTTAAGCCAAATTTTGATGTTTAACTAATAATTTGGCATAACAGGTACTGAAGAACCTTCTTTTTTGATTTCTGCTTTAGGTTATCTGAAATTACGTTTTTTGTACTCCAAATTCCCAAAGCCAGCAACCCTAATGTGAGAGAGGGTTCTGGAACAGACTCAACTCGACGGAATTCGATCGGTGTGGCGACAAGCAAATTACCTTTCTGATCAAAAATCTTGTCTAGGGAGTCGATGCTACTCTGCTCAATAGTTACATCGGAAACCACTTTAAAGCCATCACTTGTTATACAGCCATTGGGAGCGTTATTTCCAATGTAGCTGTTCGGCTGCCAAAATAATTGCAGATTACAGGTGTTTTTCTCAACATTGTTAATACTAACAGTTGGCGTAGACTGAGAGTGATTGCATAACCCGCGTACAGTATTATTATTCAAAAAGCTGCTAATACTTAGATTCACAGCCGAATTCCCTTCACTAAAAGAATAAAGGCGTAGGCGTTCAAAACCTGGGCTTTCTTGTTCCAGATAAACGTTCTGTGTCTCAGCCAGAGGATTAATATCATCCAGTTGCACACTACAATTTGAGATAGTAATTAATGGCACAGAAGGGCTATTAGCAACCTGTTGGGCATTATCAAAAAAACCAGTGAACCACTGTGCTACTTCCTTCACCTGCGTCTTAATTGGTGGTGCAATGGTGTCAGCACGGCTTTGTTGAACAAATGAAAATGTGGTGACTAATACTGTCAAAATTGATACTTTGAGTAAATGCATATAGATTCTGACTCCAACAAGGGCAGATTAACAGACAGATGAGAAATAATTTACCCTATTAAGCCCCATCTCGCGCCAAGAAATTTATTTCTTGGCTATTGGCATCTCACATCCCAAAAGAACCATCTGTGAGCCTAATCACCGTAAATAGAGTATTAAATTATACTCAGCGTTAGACTGTGGTCTATCAGATGTCGTGCGATGGCGTACCTGCCGTAGGCATCGCGCCCGATCAAATGGGAACACTATTAATAATTGCGTTCCTCACCGCCATGAAATTATTGAATTTCCTCAAATCCAAACCAGCTATTACAGCCTTAGCGATCGCAGTAACCATCACTGTCATTAATGTACATTCTTCCAGTTCAAATCCTCCCATTGGTAGGAGTACAATTACTCAGTCCCAATCACATCTTCAACTTGTTCACACACTGACGGCGCATAAAAAAGTGACTTTTGATGTTCCAGCAGTTGTGATTAGCCCGGATGGGCAAACCCTGATTAGTGGAGGTAGAGATGATACAATTAAAGTCTGGAATATACGTACTGGAAAATTGCTACGTAGTTTAGATGCTCACTCAGATGGTGTTACTTCAATTGCGATTAGTCCAGATGGCAAGAGGATTGTAAGTGGTGGGATAACCACCCCAACAATGAAAGTTTGGGATTTACGCACTCAATTAATGCTTACGCTTAACATCGAAAGTGGACATAGCCTGCCAGTAGAAACCGTTGCTATTAGTTCAGATGGTAGATTGATTGCTAGTGGCAGTGATGATCACACAATCAAGCTTTGGGATTTACATACGCTTAAGTTGCTTGATACTATTACTGCACATTCAGAATTTGTGAGTAAGGTTGCATTTAGCCCTGATATGCAAACCCTTGTGAGTACTGGGGGTGGCGATGACAATACAATTAGGCTGATTTCACTGCCAACTAAAAAAACACGCCATATTCTCAAAGGACACAAAACCCCAGTTGATGCTATTGCCATTACTCCCGATAGCAAAAAGCTTGTAACTGGCAGTTTTGGTCAGCTAGTTTCTGGAAATCGGGCAATTAGCACCCTGAAGTTATGGAATCTCCAAACTGGAAAACTGCTGCATGAGTTTAATGACAATTTTAGTTCAATTGATTCTCTTGTGATCAGCCCCGATGGAAAAGTTCTGATCTGCGGCAATTTTGATGGCAGTATTAAACTGTGGAGCTTAGAGACTTTGAAACTGTTGCACACCTTTCAAGATGCTTCCAGTTCTGTTTTAGGGCTTGCTATTAGCCCAGATGGTAAAACTCTCGCTAGTAGCAATGAGGATAGCACTATACATATTTGGCAAATTAACTAACTGCATTAGCTATTACCTACAGATGGAAATTTAAACGCCAAAAAAACAGATTTTATGAATCACCTGGAAAGATGTATTTCCGTATTTAGGGACTGGTTGATGACCACGTTGATTAAGCTGTCTAGCAGGCGATCGCGTGATAAAAGCATGAGTTCTTTTCCATACAAAAATTCTTGTAAAATCACGTAGGATACCAGCGAACCAAAAAAAATGTGAGCCATTGCTTCTGGGTCGGTAATCCCTAATTCTGGATGAGATGCGAAATACTGACTCAGCATTTGCCGACTACGCTGTACAACGGTTTTGGTATAAAGTTTTGCTAGTTCAGGAAAGTTTTGTGACTCGGTGATCATCAAACGCAACAATCCTAAATAATCGGGATTATCAGCAACTTTAGTTAAATAGATTTCCGCAACTTGACGCAACAAAATCGCTGGTTCGCCGTGCAATTTTTCTGTGCAAAAAATGCTTTCAAAACAAGCGAGCGTCAACCGTTCTATCAATGCTTTAAACAGCCCTTCTTTATCTTGAAAGTGACTGTATATTGTTTGCTTCGACACTCCAGCCGACGCGCTGACACGATCCATACTTGTTCTAGCGTAACCCTCCTTCAAAAATACCCGTATAGCTCCTTGCAAGATTTGCTCCTGTTTTGGAGCGATCGCAGGTAAAGGATTTCCTATTTCGGAAGTAGGATTTTCGAGCATGAAGAGTAAATTTTTTGACTTTGACGCATATCTTGTCAGATTATACTATACAGTCTAGTATGATGACAAAGAATTCAGAATTCTCAATTATCTTATACAAAATATTTTTCCCAATCCAGGGTGCTACTATGACTCAGACTATCCCCACATCCCCGGAAAATCTTAAAGATGCCCCAGCATCGAAGCAGCAACGCCGCAAGAAACCGATCCTTTTAGTGATAGGGGGAGTGCTGGTGGTGGTTGGCATTGGCTACGCTGTGTGGCACAGTCAACCGCAAGGATCAGTGAATGTACTGCAAGTCAGCGGACGAATTGAGGGTTATGAAACCGAGATTGGGATTAAGCGTTCTGGAAGAATTGAGTCAATTGTCGTGCGAGAAGGAGCAGCAGTTAAAAAGGGGCAAAAGTTAATTAAGTTAGACAACACAGACGAGCAATTGCTGCAAGGACAACTGCTTGGTACTCAAGCGAGGGTGACATCTGCTAAGTATGATGAACAGCAGGCAATTTCAGATGTCGAGCAAGTTGCCAGAGAAATTCAAGAAATTAACAGCCAAATTAACGAAGCTAAACTGAATTTTCGGCAGTCCCAAGGGGATACCAAAGGCAGAATTGATCAGGCACGAGCAAATGTAGCAGCAGCTAAAGCCACATTAGTGCAAACACAAGCGCAAGTTAAACAGGCAGCAGCAGAAGTTAATTTAGCAAAAATCAACCGCGATCGCTATGCCCAATTAGTCAAAGAAGGGGCGATTAATCAACAACAATTCGATCAAGCACAAACCACCCTTGAGACTGCGATCGCAACCCTAGAAGCACGACAGGCAGCAGTTAATGCCGAACGCCAACAGTTAAGTGCTACGTCAGGGGCGTTAACTCAAGTTCAAACTACAGGTTTGAATCCTGAGATTCGTAACGCCCAGTTAACAGCATTAGTCAGAAAGCAGCAGCAAAGTGATGCTCAACTTAAATCTGCACAGGCGAAAGTCAACTCTGCCCGTGCCAAAGTCAAAGATGCCCAAGCATCAAATCAGCAAATCCTCACCCAGATTGCAGACTCCAAAAAAGATTTAAATGTAGTTAGTCCCTTAGATGGAGTGGTAACAGCCCGTAGTGTCGAACCAGGTGCAGTAGTTAGCAGTCAGACTAATATTTTGACAATTGTTGATCCCAAAACAGTGTATTTTAGAGGTTTTATTCCCGAAGGCGATATTGGTAGAGTTCGTCTAGGACAAACAACGAAAATCTTGATTGATTCTGCGCCAGATAAACCATTAGAAGGTAAAGTAATTGCGATCGATCCGCAAGCTTCATTTACACCAGAGAATATTTATTTTCAAAAAGATCGAGTCAGACAAGTAGTAGGAATTCGGATCAAAGTCCAAAACCCTGATAACTGCTTTAACCCCGAAAATCCTTATACTAAATCAGATTTACCCTGCGCCAAAATGGGGATGCCAGCAGATGCCGAAATCAATTTGAAAGCAGAAAGCAGATAACAGAGCAACATTTCATTAATTCCTCGCAAATTCTCCGTGTACCTCTGCGCTTCCCTCCGCGCTCCTCTGCGTTTAAATTTCCCCCCTCAATTCTCCACCATTTTCCAAGCTAGGAGGCTAAATAATGCAACAGCAAACAACAGTTCTTACTCCAAACCCACCACAATCATCTAATCTTCCCACTACAGCAATTAAAGTTCATAGCTTACACAAGCACTATGGAAACTTAGCTGCTGTACGGGGAATTGATTTCAGCGTCCACAAAGGTGAAATGTTTGGATTAATTGGCCCAGACGGTGCGGGAAAAACTAGCACCTTTCACATTTTGGGCGGTGTGATGGAAGCAACGGCGGGAGAGGTGCAAATATTTAATCAACCTGCACGAGATGCCCGATTAATCACAGGTTATCTCACCCAACAGTTTTCGCTGTATTTGGATTTGAGTATTGATGAAAACTTGCGTTATGCAGCAGGGTTGCGGCAAGTAGCAGACGATTTATTACAAAAACGCCGCAATAAATATTTAAAATTAATGAATTTGGAGCGATTTGGCGATCGCTTGGTGGGACAACTTTCTGGTGGAATGAAACAAAAGCTGGCGCTATGTTGTGCTTTAGTTTCTCAACCAGAAGTTTTATTACTAGATGAACCTACCACAGGTGTTGATCCAGTTTCCCGGCGGGAATTTTGGGATGTGCTAGCAGAATTATCAGCCGAGGGGATGACAATTGTAGTCGCTACACCATACTTAGACGAAGCTGAACGCTGTAACCGCGTGGCTTTGATGTACAGTGGGCAAATTCATGAAATTGGCACACCCGCAGACTTACGGGCTAACTTAGGTTTGCATCGCTTAGAAGTCCGAACAGCAAATCTGGAGGCGACAGAACAAATACTTTCCCAGACTACCCAGACAAATATAGTAGATGTGCAAACTTTTGGCGATCGCTTGGATGTCCTCGTCAAAGATATAAATTCCGGCGAAATCCAAGTGCGCGAACTACTGCAACAACATCAGTTACCTTCTCCCAGTATCGAGTATGGCGAACCCACATTAGAAAACGTCTTTGTTACGCGCCTGCGACAACAAGGTTCCGTACCGCAATTTTTTCCATTTCCTCGTTTTCGCAAAAGAGGACAGGGGGAGACTAAAAAAGTAGCCATCTATGCCCACAACCTCAGTCGGATCTTTGGCAAGTTCCAAGCCGTTAAAGATGTCAATGTCGAAATCCACTACGGGGAAATCTTTGGGTTGTTAGGTGCTAACGGTGCTGGCAAAACCACCACAATTAAAATGCTGTGTGGATTACTAGAACCCAGTGGCGGTGAAATTTCCTTGGGTGGTGAAACCGGAAATCTGCGGAGTGCAGACTTACGGCGACGCATTGGTTATATGAGTCAAAAATTCACCCTGTATGACGATTTAACTATTCTGCAAAACCTAGAATTTTATAGCGGAGTTTACGGTGTACCCCGCAAACTCCGACGAGAAAAAATTGACTGGGTAATTGCTACCTGTGGCTTAGAAGGACAAGCAAATATGATTACTGGGCAGCTACCGGGAGGTTGGAAACAGCGAGTTGCTTTCGGTGCTTGCGTGATGCACGAACCAGATATTTTATTTTTAGACGAACCAACATCGGGGGTAGATCCGTTAGCGCGTCGCCAGTTTTGGAAGCTGATTAACGACTTTGCCCGCAACGGTACAGCCATTTTAGTGACAACACACTATTTAGAAGAAGCTGAACAGTGCAACCGCATGAGTTTTATGGTTGCAGGAGAAACCGTCATCGAAGGTTCGCCAAGTTCTGTCAAAGCCTCGCAACCGGGACAACTAATAGAAATTATTGTTAATCAAAACCAAGCTGCTTCCAAGATACTCAAACAACACTTTGAATCGTGGCGCGTCTCGATTTTTGCTGATAGTTTACACGTTGTCCTTGATCATCCCGAACAGGAGATAAATCAACTAACTCAACTTTTAGAAGCTAATCAAATTACCATCAATTCTTTGCGTCCCATTCCTTTTTCTTTAGAAGATGCTTTTATCGGTATTGTCCAGCGATCGCAAAAATAGGAATTGAGTGGGGAGAAAGTTTACTTAGTATATATATGAAAAGAATTTTTGCTCAATGTGTGAAAGAAATAGCCCAATTTCGCCGCGATCGCCTGACATTGGCATTAGCATTTTTATTACCATTCATCACCCTAATAATTTTTGGCTTTGCGATTAGATTAGAAAGTAAAGATATTCCCTTAATTGTGCAAGATTTCAACCGCACAAACCTAAGTAACAGCTATATTGAACGATTGTATGCGACTAATCAATTTGTGCCTAAACAATGGTCTGGTGGCAATCCTACACGCGATGCAATAGATAAGGGAATTGCCAAAGCGGCTGTAATTATTCCGCCGGAATTTAGCCGCGATATTCAAGCAGGAAGAAGTACAAACGTGCAAGTATTAATCGATGCAACTGATGTTAATAATGCCTGTGTAATTAAAAATAGTATTCAGAGAGTCACAAACTTTTTCATGCAAGAGCATGGACTGATACCTGCTACTAATAGTATTACAGCACGAATGCGTTTATGGTTTAATCCTGGGAGATTAGAATCGCTGTATATTGTACCAGGAACTTACGGCGTTGTACTGTGGATTTTTCCTTCATTGCTGTCTGCGATCGCAATGGTACGGGAAAAAGAAAAAGGGACAATTTTACAAGTTTATGCTTCGAGTATTAGTGCCACCGAACTATTACTTGGTAAAGGATTAGCATACTTATTAATTGCCATCGTCGAGGCATTAATAGTTATGATATTAGGATCAATTATTTTCCAAGTTGGTATAGTTGGCAACCCCATAACATTACTACTTGGCACATTACTATTCCTGACAGATAGCGTTCTTTTTGGGTTACTTTTAGGAGTCCGTAGCAGTAACCAAAATGCTGCTGTACAAGGCGTCTCACTACTAGGATTTATCACATCCTTATTACTCTCAGGTTTTATTTATCCCCTCAACAATATTCCTTTCCCCTTATCACTACTACCTAACGTAATTCCGGCGCGTTATTACATTAATATTACTCGTGATGCCTTCGTGCGCGGTACAGGATTTGCCGGAGTTTGGTTTGATTTAATTATGCTTGCAGTCTTGGGATTAGTATTTTTTAACGTATCACGCCGAGTTTTAAGTCGAATGCAATTACCTAGTTAATATCGGGAGCATCTCAGTGAAAGCAAATATACCAGATGAAAAACAAGATTCTTGCTCCCTCTCCTTACCAAGGAGAGAGTTGGGGTGAGGTTTTACAAGGCTTTTTACGAAAGTGAGATCCTCCCGTTAATCTCTCTGTGTCGCGCCAGTTGCTACAAGTCGGGGAACCCGACGCCAGTTCCTTCAACGGGGGGAACCCCCGCAACGGACTGGCTTCTCTACGTCTCTGTGGTTCGATAAAAATGGATTTTATGAAACTTATTCAGCGATTATTTAATAGTCCATTTTGGGCATTAGTGCGGAAAGAAATTAATCAAATTACCCGCAATAAACAATTAATTGTTTTGTTAGTTATTCCGCCGACAGTCCAATTATTACTGTATGGCTTTATCCTCAATCCCGACGTTCATAACTTGCGATTAGGTGTCATTGATTATGCCAACGTCAGCGCCAGTCGAGAGTTAGTTTCAGCTATGACATCAAATCAAATTTTCACTTTAGAATCTGTACCAAACAGTGAAAAAGTATTGAGTCGTCAGGTAGAAGAAGGAAAGCTAGATGTTGGAGTAATAATTCCTCCCGATTTTCCACGTCAACTGGCACAAAAATCCGCAGAAATTCAAGTATTTATCGATGCAGTAAATGCCAATACAGCTGGGATTGCGGGAAATTATATGAATCAAATTATCCAGCAATATAATCTGCAATTAACTCAAGGGAAAGCAAGTCTCCCAGTCTCACCTGAAGTTGTGTTTCTTTACAACCCCGGACTGACGAGTAGTTGGTTTTTTGTACCAGGAGTTATGGGTTTAGTTTTAACATTAATTGGCACATTAGTATCAGCAATTACTGTTGTCCGGGAAAAAGATACGGGAACTTTAGAACAATTATTAATGACTCCGGCTGCTAACTGGCAAATATTATTATCGAAAATAGTCCCTTTAGCATTTTTATTAATGGGGGATGTCTTATTAGCTATCACATTAGCAACAGTAATATTTCATGTCCCATTTCGAGGTAATTTCCTGCTATTTTTCGCCTTATCAAGTATGTATGTATTTGTCGGGATTAGCCTGGGTATTATGTTGGCGACTGTGAGTAGTTCCCAACAACAGGTAGTCCTGACAGCTTTCTTTATTAATTTACCAATGGTACAAACTTCTGGGGCGATCGCACCGATTGAAGCCATGCCTCCCTTTTTTCAAGTCCTATCCTTACTGAATCCTCTGCGCCATTACATTGCGATCGTTCGAGGTATTTTGCTCAAAGGCGTTGGCTTAGATGTACTGTGGATGAATGTTTTAGTTTTAGTCGCCTTTGCTGTTGTGTTATTAACTATTAGTATTAGTAAGTTTCGCAGTCAGTTAAGCTAAAGGATATATTCAGATTGATTCTTGTAATACCTGTAATCCCCATTTCTAAAGCGGCGTAAGTCCTATGTAATTCTGTAATGATTTTGTGCTAAAGATTTGGTATCGTCTCCCAGACTTGATTGAAAAACCTGCCAATCTTTTAAAAAGACTAGCAGGTATGGCTTATCATCAATCGGAGCGGCGGGATTTGAACCCACGACCTCCACTACCCCAAAGTGGCGCGCTACCAAGCTGCGCTACGCCCCGGTCAGAATTATTATCATACAGCAAAACTTGAGGATAATCAAGAAGCAAATTTAAAAAACCTTGAGCATCCCAGTAGCTTGCAGTAAATCGGGAACAGCTGAAGCATCCCATTTACCTTCTACACATCGCCCTGTAGTCAAGATGAGGCGCAGACTGTAATTATCAGGATAGCCTTCTACCTCCATCCATAATAAATCGCTTTCAGCTTCACAAGCAATTTTTTCCTCTTCCATCAATTCAGTTGCGAGTTGCTTCATGGTGTCTGCTAACTGTGCTAGTAGACGGCAAAAATCATTCAACTCGGCTTCAGTTAACTCAATTGCCCAATCATCTGTACCGACTAAACCTTTAAACTCGAATGCGTCGGGGTTCCAGCCAATACGCCAACCAAATCCGCTTTTGACAACGCGTTCCATAAAAAGTTAGGAGTTTGGAGAGACGCGATTAATCGCGTCTGTACAGGAGTTTGGAGAGACGCGATTAATCGCGTCTGTACAGGAGTTTGGAGAGACGCGATTAATCGCGTCTATACAGGAGTTTGGAGAGACGTGATTAATCGCGTCTGTACAGGAGTTATTGATTTACAACTCATGACTCTCTCATTACTTGAGTAATTCCGCACCTCCCGGTTGTGGTGGCTGTGGGGGAGTGGATGTACTCGGACTGGGTGTGGTGTTGGGGCTAGGGGCTGGTGTATTTTGAGAAGTAGGATTAAATATATTGACTAAGACTTGCACTAGGGCATCTCGCTGGCTGCGGGTGAGACGGGTAATGGCTTTACGATCGCCTTCTATCGGATTTTCCCGTAATGAATCATTCCCTGGATAGCTATTATCATACATAATTTCATTCGCACCCAGGTAATCAGCTAAAGTCAACTTCCAATCCAAACGATAAATTGGAGCCCGCCCTTTGGTATAAATGTGATATCTAATCAGGCGATTTACTAAGGTGTTGTTTTCGGCAACTTTCCCATTTTCTTTGCTGATATACTTATTTTCGCGTGGGAAATCTGGCAATTGCTGATATACTTGCTGCCAAACATCGCTAGGAGTGATTCTCTGAGCGATGCCTTCTCTACGAGAGGCTTCGCCAACGGCGGGCGCAGCCATCGCACCTTGCATATAAAATAAACTTGTATCTATTGATTTCCCCGTCCCTGAACCCAAAACAATTACACCCACTACCATTAAGGCAGTGAGTGTCTGCCAGGGTTTGAGTAGGGGTTGAATGAACGATAAATGTTTGCTCATCCTACCTTCTCAAAAACCTTTATTTATAGTTCGCCAATAATTTCTGGCTGAGTCAATTCATCGGACATTTCGATAATTGCCCTCAGCACTGGCTTCATCATCACATCTTCGTTACTTTCAAAGTCTTCATAACGCCGACGTTTAGCACGATTTGCCACCTGAACCGTAATGCGGTAACGATTTGAGGCTGCGCCAATCAGCTCCTCTGAACGGTGCATAATCTGAGACTGAGTTGTCTCGAACTTAGAACGCTTTAGCATAATCAGTGGTTCTTGGGGTCATTCCCCAGTGTAGCAGTACTAATAAATCTGCTGCTGTGTATTTAATCGCTAGCAACCTCTCTCTTGATAGAGTTTGAGAGAGTTTTAATCAATATAAGTTACTTATAATATTACCTAACTAAAATTACACACCCTTATGGCTGATCTTCTGGAAACTGCTGTTAACGCCGGAAACTTCACTACCCTGGTGAAGGCTGCTAAAGCTGCAAATCTCATAGAAATTCTGAAAAGCCCTGGTTCTTTCACACTATTTGCGCCGACTGACGAAGCTTTTGCTAAGTTGCCAGAGGGAACTTTAGAGTCGCTACTACAAGATATCCCCAAGCTGAAGAAAATTGTGGCATATCATATCGCTAGTGGAGATGTCAGGTCTGATGATTTGGTACAGATTAATGAGGCAGAGACAATTGAGGGGTCAATTGTAGCTATTGAATCTGCCGATGGTAAATTTAAGGTGAATAACGCCAATGTCCTCAAAACAGACATTTTGACAGACAATGGCGTGATCCACGTTATTGATGCGGTGTTAATGCCTGCGATCGTGGCAGGAAGTTAATGGATGGGGCATTGGGCACTTCAATTTTGGATTTTGGATTTTAGATTTTGGATTAAATTTCAATCTAAAATCCAAAATCTAAAATCTAAAATTCTTACTCCCGACTCCCCACTCCCAAAATGCACCCACTGCGTGCGGGAACACTCAACGTCAACTGCTGAGTTTCTCCTTCACCATTCCACTCAACCTCAGCAGTACCATATAACTGCTTATTGGGTTGAGTACGCAAACTGGGGATATCTACATTCGCTGTTGCTGAACTTGTACCAGCGTTGACGGCAATTATCAATTCCTCTGTCCCCAAAGTTCGCGCAAAGATATAAAGTTGTCCTTGAGCATGGAGGACTTGGTAATCACCTGTACGCAATGCCGGGTAAGTTTGACGCAGGACAATTAATTGACGGTGAGTATTGAAAATTTCTCGCTCCCACTTGGCTTCTAAAGGAAAGCTACGCCGGGAGTCGGGATCTATGCCACCAGGCAAACCAACTTCATCACCATAGTAGATGCTGGGGGCACCAGGATAGGTGAGTAGCAGTAGAGTTGACAATTCCACACTAGCTTTATCGCCGCCTGCAATGGTCATTAATCGGGCTGTATCGTGACTTGCTAACAAATTGAGTTGAGTTAGCTGAATTTCCCAAGGGTAAAGTTGCAGTACTTCTTGGATTTTGGTGGCGTACTCGGTGGCAAATAAGGGTGGGTAGGGTTGATAGTCGCGGCCTTGAACTTGGTCTAAGACTACGCGATCGCCAGCTGCAAAGGCAATTGTCGGCCCAGCAAATAAATAATTCATCACCCCGTCAAATTGCGTCCCATCCAACCACTGGCGGGAATCTCCCCAGACTTCGCCGACAATGTAAGCTTCGGGATTGACTGCCTTAACGCGATCGCGGAATTCCTGCCAAAAGCCAGGAGTTTTTATTTCAAATGGTACATCCAATCGCCAACCGTCGATGCCGAATTTAATCCAATATTCGGCAATGTCCATAATATATTCTCGGACTTCAGGATTATCGTGGTTAAATTCTGGCAAGGCGCGATTTCCTACCCAACCCCCGTAGTTAGCAGGCAATTCCCCATTGTATGGTGAAAGCGGCCAACCATCTATTTTGAACCAATTCACCCAAGGGGAATGGGGACCATTCTCTAAAACGTCATGGAAAAAGAAAAAGCCGCGGCTGGAATGGTTAAACACTCCATCCAGAACAAGTTTGATATTCCGTTCATGGGCGGCGTCGAGTAATTCCTTAAAAGCCTCGTTACCCCCTAACATCGGGTCAACTTGGTAATAATCGTGGGTATGATAGCGATGATTACTGGCGGATTGAAAAATCGGTGTGAAATAAATTGCGTTAATCCCCAGATCATGGATGTAGTCTAATTGCTCCATAATGCCCCATAAGTCGCCGCCTTTATAACCTTGGAGTGTTGGCATCGCTTCCCAATCTTCCCAACGGCCTTCGTGCAACAACCGTTTGCGCGGTTGTTTGCTTCTGGCAAAGCGGTCTGGGAAGATTTGGTAGAAAACCGCGTGTTTTACCCAGTCTGGTGTTTGAATTTGCATAAATAACTTTTTGTACCTTCAAAAGCGATCGTTGCAAATATTAGCTTCTTTATGGCTCTTACTTATGATAGAAAATCTGTCATCTGTCAGTAGTTATTAGAGTAGGACTTACGTAAAACTACACGCGGTAGGGGGCACAGAAAAAGCTCATTGGTGTCAACTTAACGTAGAAGTTAGGCAAGGCATGCTTTCGAGGTTTCACCCTCACCCCCAACCCCTCTCCCAATTTTGGGAGAGGGGAGC